>JBOGJN010000030.1:0-1246 GCA_050745445.1 Thermoanaerobaculia bacterium | reverse complement strand
CTTATGTCAGATCTGACATATACCCGAGTCACACGCCTTTACTGCGCCTCGATGCGCACCTCGGTGGCCAGGCGGCGGCGGTCTCCGGTCCGGCGGTCGGCCGCGCGCCGCTCGCCCGACATGGGATCGACCGCGAGAAAGGCCTCGAGCTCCGCGACCAGATCGTGCGTCGGGTCCGCGATGACACCGACGGTCCAGGATTCCAGCGCGTCAATCGGGATGCCGTGAACGGCATTGACGGCCGCGACGATCTTTCGCGCGTCGTCCACAGACCGCGCGCTCGCCACGATCAGACCTTCCGCGTCGCGGATGATCCTGCGGTCCTGAATCCAGCGCCCGACCGGGCGCCCTTGGTTTCCTTCCCTCATCTTCTCTTCTTTTAGACTCATAGAAACTCCTCACGGCGCCTACCGTGGCGGATCCCCACCTCGCTCAGAATGCCAGAGACCGCGGCGACGGGAGGTGCCGCCCCGTTAGCTGCACCCACTCGTAGCCCCACAATTTAAACACCGGTAGCAAGAGCCGCTGCGGACCATGATGGAACCGCACTCGTGGCAGGCGGGGGCATCCGTCGAGGTCTCGAACGCAAACCTGGTCCCACCGGAGCCTCCCGAGCGCGCGGCGACTTCCTGCTCGGTCACCGGCACCGGCACGACGGAATCCGTATCGCGGGAGATCACGCCGATCGCCTGCTTCTCCTCTGCCGAGAGAAACTTCGAGCCCAGCCACTTGAAGATGTAGTCCACCAGAGACTTGGCCATCGGGATCTCGGGGTTCTTCGTGTAGCCCGAGGGCTCAAAGCGCATGTGCGTGAACTTGTCCACCAGGGCCTCGAGCGGGACGCCGTATTGGAGCGTGAGCGAAACCGCGGTCGCGAAGGAATCCATCAGGCCCGAGATCGTCGAGCCCTCCTTCGACATGGTCAGGAAGATCTCGCCGGGCTTGCCATCATCGTAGAGGCCGACGGTGATGTACCCCTCGTGGCCGGCGACCGAGAACTTGTGGGTGATCGAGCGGCGCTCGTCGGGGAGCTTGCGGCGGTAGGGGGCCGGCGTCGGAGCAACCGCCCGGCCGACGTACTCGAGCGATGTGCGGGCCTCGGGCCGCTTCGTGTCGGACTTTGAGGCCGCAGTGTTCAAGGGCTGCGTCCTCTTGCAGCCGTCACGGTAGATGGCGATGGCCTTCAGGCCCTGCTTCCACCCTTCCATGTACACGCCGGCGATCTCGTCCGGGCTTGCGTCGGTCG
>JBOGJN010000029.1:0-3625 GCA_050745445.1 Thermoanaerobaculia bacterium | reverse complement strand
ATCTCCCGCACGAAGTAGCGCCGCAGCGGGATCAAGAAGAGGACGCCGAGGCATCCCCCCGCCAGACAAAGGAAGATCGTCTGGAAAGGGTTGGGATCGAGCTTCAACATGTAGAGGGCGGGAAGCGTGAAGATCGCGCCCGCCACGACCGCCCCCGAAACCCCGCCGATACCGGTGATGATGACGTTCTCGAGCAGGCTCGACCGCCGCCCGTAAACGCGGGCCAGACCGATGGCCAGGATGGAGATCGGGATCGCGGCCTCCATGACCTGGCCGACCTTCAGGCCCGAGTATGCCGAGGCCAGAGTGAAGACCACGCAGAGAAAGAGCCCCCAGAGGACGGAGCGCCCGGTCGCCTCGGGAAGCTTCGCGGCGGCAGGAACGATCGGCCGGTAGCTCTCCCCGGGGGGAAGCTCCTTGTAAGCGTTCTCCGGAAGCGACTTCGTCTCGGGCGCGTCCATTGCTCCTCCTCAGGATTCTGGCCCACAGCGGGCAGGCGGAGTTTAGTCCGAGCGGCAGCCGTCCCAGGAACTTCCCATCGTCCGGTGCCGCCGGGGTCTGCCAGACTCGTGCAAAACCCGGGCCGGAATCCACCGGCCCCGCGGCGCCTTTGACTCGACCTGGATCGGGGCCTATGCTCTCTCCAAACTACGGGGTGGGGATCTAACGCGCAGTCTTGCGAAGGAGGAGTGCCATGAAGGGCATCAATTGGGGTCGAGTCTTTCTGGGCGGGATCGTGGCCGGGATCGTCGTCAACATTTCCGAATTCCTCTTGCACGGCGTCGTGCTGAAGGCGGCCAACGAAGAGATGATGAAGGCGCTCGGAAAGACCGTGTCCATGACCGGCGCGACCACGGCGGTCTGGGTGATCTGGGGGTTCGTGTTCGGGATCGCCGCTGTCTGGCTTTATGCCGGGATCCGTCCGCGTTACGGCGCGGGACCGGCGACGGCGGCAAAGGCCGGCATCGCGGCCTGGTTCTTCGCGCACTTTCTCTGCGGGGTCGTCTTCATGAATATGGGGCTCTCTCCGAGTGGCTCCATGACCGTTCCGCTCATCTGGACGCTCGTCGAATCGATCGTGGCCACTGTCATCGGAGCCTGGCTCTACAAGGAAGAGGGCGCCTAGGAATCACGAAGGCATCCCGGCCGGTGGGTCCTGCCCCTGGAGGGACCCGCCGGCCGAGCTCTCTCTACCCCGATCCGAAAATCAGAACGAAGCGCGGCCCGCGTGCCTGAAGGTTGAGGATCACCGGTTATTTTCGGATCGGGGTCTACTGCCGCTCCAACGGGTAGAGATCGTAGGCGTCGGTCTTCTCACCCTTCAGATACTTTTCGAACCAGCTGACGATGTGGCCGAGCCGCTCGATGCGGTGCGAGGGCTTGCCCGACCGCGAGAGCTCGTGCGTCTCGCCCGGGAAGCTCACGAGCACCGTCGGCTTCTTCTGCGCCTTCAAGGCGCGGAACATGGCCTCCGCCCCCTGTCCCGGCGGGGTTCTCTCGTCCCTCTCGCCGACAGTCAACATCAGGGGCGTGTGAATCTTTTCCGCGTACCGCACAGGGGAGCGTGCGAGAAACTCTTCCGGGTCATGGAAAGGGGTCGAATGGAACCAGAACGGCGTGAAAAGCGTGAAGTCCGCCGTGTACCAGAAGGCCGACCAGTCGGCGACCGAACGCTGTGAAACGGCCGCCGCGAAACGGTCGGTCTGCGTCACCGTCCAGTTGGTCAGCAACCCGCCGCCCGAGCCTCCGGTCACCCCCATCCGTTTCTCGTCCACGTAGCCGCGCCGGAGGACTTCGTCCACGCCCGCCATCAGGTCCTTGTAGTCGTCCCCGGGGTACCGGTATTGAATGATGTTGGCGAACTCCTGGCCATACGAGGTGCTCCCCCGCGGGTTGGTGTAGAGAACGACGTATCCCTTCGCGGCCATCCACTGGAACTCGTGGAAGAAGGTGTGCCCGTAAGCCGTGTGCGGACCGCCGTGGATCTCGAGGATGAGCGGGTACTTTTTTGCGGGATCAAAACCCGGCGGCTTGAGAATCCAACCGTTGATCTTTTGCCCGTCGAAGCTCGTGTACCAGACCTCCTGCGGGCGAGAAAGAGCGAGCTGTGAAAAGAGCGTGTCGTTGACGTGCGTCAACTGCGTCAACTTGCGCGTCCCCGTGTCGAGCACGTAAACGTCGCCGATGTGCGTCGCATCCGCCATCGCCAGAGCGGCCTTCGAGGCATCGGGAGTCCAGGAGCAGGAAAACACGTCATTGTCCCCTTCGGTCAAGGGTTCCATGCGCCGCGTGGCGACATCCAGCCGCACGAGGTTCGAGCGGCCGTGGAGCGTCGTCACGAAAAGAAGAGAACGCCCGTCGCGTGTCCAGGTCAGCGGGATTTCCCCTCCGCCGCGCGGCGGATGCTGATCCCCGATCACGTCGCTCCCAAGCTCGAACTCCTGCCCTGGAGTCAGCGCCGTCGCTTTGGCCCCAGCCCACAGGAACACGTCGGCGCGCGTATGGGACCGCATCTGCGGAGGATTGACAAACCCCGCAAAAGCGAAACGCGAGCCGTCTGGCGAGGGGACCGCTGCATTGACCGGGCCGTCAATGTCGATGATGGCCTCCACCGGGCCGCCCCCGGCGCGGACGGTGTACAGGTTCGAATCGGGGGGCAAGTAGTAGGGCTCGTCCACCGGGTCGGAGGTGAAATAGATCCTCGAGCCGTCTGGACTCCAGGCCGGATCTCCCTCATCGAACCGTCCGGAAGTGATTGGCTTTGCCTGTGCGGGGATGTCCGCCGCGGCGGAGACCTCCACCGTCCAGATGTGCTCTGGGTGCAGGGGGTCAAGCCAGCCCTCGCCGTTCTCGCGGAAGACCGCCCGCGTCACGACGTGCACGTCGCTCTTTTTCTTCTCCTCGGTCTCTTTCTTCTCCCGGGCTCGGCGCTGTTCCTCCAGATCCGCCGCCGTCGTGGAGCTCGTGAAGGCAATCGTCTTTCCCGAAGGGGACCAGGCGGCAGCCGAGGCGCCGCGCGGAAGGTCGGTCAGCTGCCGCGCCTCTCCCCCGTCCATCGGCAGCAGATAGATCTGCGGCTTTTCCTTCTCGCTTGCGACGCGCAGGAAGGCGAGCGCGCGGCCATCGGGAGACCAGCGGGGCGAAGAGTCGCGCGGGCCAGCCGTCAGACGCCGCGGCGCGGAAGCCCCCGAGGTGGCGACGGACCAGATGCTCGTGTCGTAGCGATCCTCCTTTTCGTTGACCGTGACCAGCATGTAGGCCACTTGCTTGCCGTCCGGCGAGATCTGCGGCAGCGCGACCCACTGAAACTTCAGGAGGTCCTTCTCGGTGATCGGGCGCGGCTGACCGGAAAGCGAAGCCGCGAGCAGAAAGAAAAACGCGAGAGGCGGGAAACCCTTTCGGACGATGACCTTCATCTTCTCCTCCGTCGGAAAACCGGCGAAGCATAACGAAAACCAGGCGGATGCAGGGTTCGCGCGGAGAGACGCGCTTACGCGGTCACGGTGCCCGGGGGCGTTGACCCGGGCTCACCCTCGCGCCAGAGTGCATCGAGAAGCGGGCGCAGCCTCTCCGGCATCTCTTCTTCGGCAAGGGTGACCTTGGACTGCCGCCCTTCCTCCTCGAC
>JBOGJN010000028.1:0-1842 GCA_050745445.1 Thermoanaerobaculia bacterium | reverse complement strand
GGTCAGCACCCAGCAGAAAGCCGAGAGGACCGCCACCACCACTGCCACTGCCGCCGCTGCCGCCTTGGAGCGCGCACGCATGCCCCTCTCCTCCTGGCTAGAACGCCGAGCCCAACGAGAACTGGATATTCCCAAACTTCTCACTCCCGGTCGGGTTCGGGTTGACGCCGTAGTCCACACGGATCGGCCCGAACGGCGAGTTCCAGCGGAGCCCGGGGCCGACCGCGTACTTGAGGTTGGTCAGGTCGATCGGCGCGTGCACGCTCTGGTCCGGCCCGTAGACGTTGCCGACGTCGAAGAAGAGCGCCGCCCTGATCCCGAAGGGGAGGGGAACCGTGTACTCGAGGTTCCCCAGGGCCTGGAAATTCCCGCCGATGTCCGTGCCCGACGAATCCACGGGAGAGATCTGGCGCGACTTGAAGCTTCGAATGCTGTTCGGGCCGCCGAGGTAGTAGCGCTCGAAGAACGGAACCGGATCTTTGTACCAGCCGAACTGGTAGCCCAGCGAGAGCCGTCCGCTGAGCACGTGGTCGAACCACAGCGGCTGGTGCTGCGTGGTCGAGACTGTGAAGCGGAAGAAACGGTTGTCCCCCGTTCCGATACCCGCGAAGTCGGCGCCAACGAGGGAGTAGTTGCCGCGGGTCGGCTCCTGCAGGCTGTCCCGCGTATCCCGTGCGATCGAAGCCCCGACCATCGACGTGATCGTGGTGCCCGCGGCCTGCTGCAGCTCGGTGCTGGCATTGTCCGCGACCCCGCTGACCTTGTCCGAGCTGAGCCGGTACTGGGAGTTCCAGCGGGCGAAGTCCCCGATGGGGGCGCCGAAGCGAATGTCGCCGCCGAGCGAGTTGACCGTGTAGTCCTGGAACACGCGCCGGTTGTTGAAGAGATCGAACCCCGCCGCCAGCGGCCGATCCAGGAACCATGGGTCGGTGAAGCCGATCGTCCCCTGCTGCGTCTGAGTGCCGCCCCGCAGGCGGAGCGACACCTGGAAGCCCTTGCCAAGGAAGTTGTTCTGCGAGAGGTCGAGCGTGCCCAGGGCGCCGTCCTGGGAGCTGTAGCCGCCGCCGATCGAGAAGAGGCCCGTGGGCTTTTCCGTGACCTCGATGTTGACGACGATCTTGTCCTTGGACGAGCCCGGCGCGGTCTTGGTCTCCACCTTCTCGAAGTAGTTGAGGTTGGTCAGCTTCTGTTTTGCGCGGGCCAGCTTCTGGCTGGTGAAGAGATCGCCCTCGGCCATCGGGATCTCACGGCGAAGGATCTTCTCCTGGCTCCGCGTGTTCCCGGAGATGTTGATCCGCTCGACAAAGACCTCCGGACCCTCGGTCACCTCGATCGTGATGTTGACCTTCCGATTCGGCACGTCGAGCGCGATTTGGGGATTGATGTCGGCCGCGGCCCGGCCGATGGTGCCGTAGACGTCACCGATGCCCTTGACGGTCTCCTGCAGCCTGGTTCGCGAATAGACGTCATCGGGCTTGAGCAGGACGCGCCGGCGCAGCTCCTCAGCGGGCAGCACTTTGTTGCCGGTAATGTCGATGCCCCCGACCTTGAACTGCGGCCCCTCCGCCACCACGATCCTGATCGTGACCCGCGCGGTCGTACGGTCCACCTGGGTGTCGACCGTTTCCACGCGCGCCTGGATGTACCCGTTGTCGTTGTAGACGGTGACGACCCGCTCGATGTCCTGGTCGAGCTTCTGCCGCTGGACCGTGCCCCGCAGGATGAAGAACTCCCGCTCCCGGGTCAGCATGATGTCCTTGATCTTGTCCGGCTTCAGGCCCTGCGCGCCCTCGATGACGATCTTGTCGATCGTCATCTTGCGGCCCTCGAGCACCCGGAACG
>JBOGJN010000027.1:0-9607 GCA_050745445.1 Thermoanaerobaculia bacterium | reverse complement strand
CGCGAAGGCCATGCGCAGACGCTGCTTCATCCCGGTGGAGTAGCCGCCGACCCGCCGCCGCGCCGCCGACGGCTCCAGCCCCGTGTCCGCAAGGCGCCGCTCGAGCTCCGCGGCGTCGGCTCTCCACCCCGCCGCCTTCCGGAAGAAGGCGAGGTTCTCCACGGCTGACAGGTCCTCGTAGAAGGCGAGGTCGGGGCCGGCCCAGCCCACGGCGAGCCGCCGCTCGTCGCCCGAGAGTTCTTTCCCGGCCCGCTCGATGCGCACGGCTCCGGAGCCTGGGCGAAGCAGCGACGCGAGAATCTTGATGAGGGTCGTCTTGCCGCTGCCATTTCTCCCGGTGACGGCGAGGAGTCCCTTCTCGATGCGAAAGGAGAGTCCCGAAAAGAGCGGGGGACCGGTGAACCGTTTCGTGAGGTCCCGCGCCTCGAGAATTGTGGGGAGCACGGAGCGGAAGTCTACAATCGGTGGCTCGTCCAGCTGAAAGCTGACAGCCGAGGGCACGGCTCTGTCCGCTTGAAAGGTTCTGAGACGTTCTATATGATGCGGCCGGTTTGGATGATCCACGCGTTCTCGGCGCCCCGGGCGCCTCGGGCGGGCGCCGGCTCAGCGGAAATGACGCCATCGAAGGAGAATCTGATGTCTAAGCGTCTGTTCTCTGTCCTGACGGCCCTGACCTTTTGCCTCGTCTTCACTGCCTGCGGAGGCCAGGAGGAGGCGGAGGAGGAGACCGAAGCCCCGGCCACCGGGTCGAAGGCGACGACGAGCGTCCCCGGTGCGCCCGCCGCACCCGCCGCGGCGCCGGCCACCGGCGGTGCGGCCGTGAGCGGCAGGGTGGCCTTCACGGGAACGGCGCCGGCCAAGGAGCAGATCAAGATGGACGCCGATGCCTTCTGCAAGGCCGCACACTCCGAGCCCGTCTACACGCAGGAGGTCGTCGTCAATGCGAACGGGACGCTCGAGTGGGTCCTGGTCTACGTCAAGCAGGGTGTCAGCGGGAACTACCCGCCTCCCACGCAGCCGGTGACGCTGGATCAGCAAGGCTGTCAGTACCGGCCGCACATCTTCGGGATCCAGGCGGGACAACCTCTGCGGATCTTGAACAGCGACGGCACACTCCACAACATCCACGCCCTGCCCAAGATCAACGCGGAGTTCAACATCGGACAGCCCTTCCAGAACATGGAGACGATCAAGAAGTTCGACAAGCCGGAGGTCCCGCTGCACTTCAAGTGCGACGTGCACAAATGGATGGGGGCCTATTGCGGCGTCTTCAATCATCCTTTCTTCGCGGTGACCAACGACCAGGGAACCTTCGAGATCAAGAACCTGCCGCCCGGCAACTACGAGATCGAGGCGTGGCATGAGAAGTACGGCGCGCAGACGCAAAACGTCACCGTGTCCGGGTCGGAGACCAAGACCGTGGACTTCAACTTCCAGGGGTAGGGGGGTCGCGCGAGGACGGAGCCGCCGTGAGAAGTCTTCCGCCGATTCCCTCCGCTGCCCGCAGAGTCTTCCGGGCGGCTGTTTTCGCGTTGATGGCTGCCGGCGCGCCGGCGATCGCCGGTGGCTTGCCCTTCTGGATGCAGCTGCCGGAGGGAGTTTCGAGCTACAGCTACCGGATCGACGGACTCTTCCGCCTGATCCTCTGGATCACCGGCGTCATCTTCATCATCGTCGAGGCGCTGCTGCTCTACTTCGCCATCCGCTACCGCCACCGGGAGGGGCGGCGGGCCCACTACACACACGGGAACAACCGCCTGGAGGTCGTCTGGACGATCGTGCCGGCAATCATCTGCGTCGTGCTGGCGCTCTTGTCTCGCCGCACCTGGGCGGAGATCAAGCAGCAGATGCCGGAGGATGCTCTTCCGATCGAGATCACTGCGGAGCAGTTCGCCTGGAACATCCGCTATGCCGGCCCCGACGGGAGGTTCGGCACCGCCGATGACATCGTCACGTTGAACCAGCTCCACTTCCCGGTGGGGCGTCCGGTCGTCGTGACGCTCCGGTCCAAGGACGTGATCCATTCCTTCTTCCTTCCGGAGTTTCGGGTCAAGCAGGACGCCGTGCCCGGCATGTCCACGCGGATCTGGTTCGACGCGACGCGCACGGGCAACTGGGAGATCGTCTGCGCGGAGCTGTGCGGCCTCGGACACTACCGGATGAAGGGCTTCGTGACCGTCGAGAGTCAGGAGGAATTCCAGAAGTGGCTGGCGGAGCAGCCGGTTCAGACCGCACAGGAGGTCAAGCAGAATTCATGAGCACCGTTGCCGCCGTCCACGAACTTGCGCCCGGAGTTCACCCCGCGCCGACCTCGTTCTGGCGCAAGTACATCTTCTCGCTCGACCACAAGGTCATCGGCAAGCAGTACATGTCCTATGCACTCTTGATGCTGGTGGTGGGCGGGCTGCTCGCCATGCTCGTGCGGTGGCAGCTCGCCTGGCCGGGGCGGCCGATCGCCTTCATGGGCAAGCTCGCGCCCGAGGGAATGCCGGGCGGCCGGATGTTGCCCGAGTTCTACAACTCCCTCTTCACGATGCACGCGACGATCATGATCTTCTTCGCGATCATGCCGATTCTGATTGGCGCCTTCGGCAACTTCGTGATCCCGATCCAGATCGGGGCGCGCGACATGGCCTTTCCGACGCTGAACATGTTCTCATTCTGGGCCGCGGTGCCGGCGGCCGTCATCATCATCTGGTCCTTCTTCGTGACCGGAGGCGCCGCGCAGGCGGGTTGGACCTCCTATGCGCCGCTCTCGGCCATTCAGTCGAAGGGGCAGACGCTGTGGCTCCTCTCCCTCCTGATCCTGGGGATCTCGTCTCTGCTGACGGCCGTCAACTTCATCACGACGATCATCAACATGCGCGCCCCGGGGATGACCTTCTTCCGTCTGCCGCTGACAGTCTGGGCGCTCTTCATCACGGCGATCTTGCTTCTGCTCGCGATCCCGGTGCTCTCCGGCGCCATGATCATGCTGCTTTTCGACCGGGTGCTCGGTACGACCTTCTTCCTGCCGGCCGGGATGGTCGTCTCCGGGCAACCATGGCCGAATGCCGGGGGAGGGCAGGCGCTCCTGTGGCAGCATCTCTTCTGGTTCTTCGGGCATCCCGAGGTCTACATCATGATCCTGCCGGCGATGGGGATCACCTCCGAGATCCTGCCGGTGTTCGCCCGTAAGCCGATCTTCGGCTACCGCGCGATGGCCTACTCGATCATGGGGATCGCAGGTTTGGGCTTCATCGTCTGGGGCCACCACATGTTCCAGAGCGGCATGAACCCGTTGCTGGGCACGACCTTCATGATCTCGACGATGGTCATCGCCGTGCCCTCGGCGATCAAGGTCTTCAACTGGCTCGGCACGCTCTGGGGCGGAGACATCCATTTCACGACGCCCATGTTGAACGCGATCACCTTTGTCGCCATGTTTGTCATCGGCGGGCTTTCCGGCATCTTCATGGCCAACACCCCCGTGGACATCTTCATCCACGACACCTATTTCATCGTCGGGCACATCCACTACGTGCTCTTCGGCGGGTCGCTCTTCGGGGCCTTCGCGGGTCTCTATTTCTGGTACCCCAAGATGTTCGGCCGAAAGATGAACGAGACCTGGGGGAGGATCCACTGGGCGATCACGTTCGTCACCTACAATTTCGTCTTCTTCCCGATGCACTTCCTGGGGATGCGCGGCATGCAGCGGCGCATCTACGACTACACCCAGTACACGCACCTGAAGGGGCTGCAACCCATGAACGAGTTCATGACGATCTCGCTCTTCGTGTTGGGAGCGGCGCAGATCATCCTGGTTCTGAACTTCTTTCTCTCGATGCGGCGCGGCGAGCCCGCAGGGAAAAACCCCTGGCATTCCACCACGCTCGAGTGGCAGATCTCTTCTCCTCCTCCGCACGAGAATTTCGATCGGGTCCCGACGGTCTACCGCGGACCCTACGAGTACAGCGTTCCGGGGCGCGCGCAGGATTTCTGGCCGCAGAACGAACCGCCTTCGGGCTCGGGAGTCGCCGGCGCGCATGCGTGATCGCCCCTTGAGTCTTCGGCCCGCCTTCGCTGGCACTTCCGCCTCCGCCGGCGCGGTGGCGGACGCTTCGGCGGGTCTTCGAATCCATCGCTTCGCCGTCCTGACGGCCGGGGCGACTGTTTGCCTGATCGTGGCGGGAGGCCTCGTGACCTCGACGGAGTCCGGTCTCTCGGTTCCCGACTGGCCGACCAGCTACGGCTGGAGCATGTTCACGTTCCCGGTCTCGAAGTGGGTCGGCGGCATTCGGTTTGAGCACACGCATCGGCTGATCGCCTCGGCGGTGGGCTTGCTGACGGTCGCACTTGCGATCGGGCTGGCGCGTCGGGAGCCACGCGCCTGGGTCCGCAAGTTGGGTTACGCGGCGCTCGGCGTGATCATCACGCAGGGGTTGCTGGGAGGCCTGACGGTTCTGTTTCTCCTGCCGACAGCGGTTTCGGTGGCACACGCCTGCCTCGCGCAGACCTTCTTCTGCCTGATCGTGGCGCTCTCGGTCGTCACCTCGCCGCGCTGGCGGAACGCGGAGCCGGCTCCCTCGGCGAGCATTGCGTGGGTCGGCACCTCCGCGGTGGTCATGATCTTCGGGCAGCTGCTCCTGGGCGCCGTCATTCGGCACACGAAGGCGGGTCTCGCGATCCCCGACTTCCCGCTGGCGTTTGGCCGCCTGGTTCCGCCGATTTCCTCCTTTGGCGTCGGGATCCACTTCGCGCACCGCGTCGGGGCCCTCGCCGTCGCGGCGCTCGTGGGCGCTTGCGCCGTGCAGGCGTTTCGTTCGGCGCGGCAGGGCCTCCAGAAGACCGCGGCCGCCCTGACGGCCCTGGTCCTGGCGCAAATCGCGCTCGGAGCGGCAACGGTTCTTTCGCGCAAGGCCGTTCTGGTCACGACGGCGCATGTCGTCACGGGAGCGCTTCTGCTCGGCACGGCTCTCGTTTTCACGGTCGCGAGTCTGCGCGCGGGGCAGGCGACCGAGAGGTCGGCGGCCGGTCTGGGCGCGCTCCCTGCCAAGGAGTCTCTGGCATGGAAGTGACCGTATCGACCGCGGATGTGGCCGCAACCGCACGGGTGGCCGACTTCCTCGAGCTGACGAAGCCGCGGATCACGCTTCTTGTGCTCGTGACGGCGGCGGCGGGCTACGCCGTCGGCGTGCCGGGGGCGCTCGACCCGGCGGCCTTTCTGGCGCTTCTTCTGGGCACGGCGCTGGTCGCCGGCGGAGGCTCCGCGCTCAACCAGTACAGCGAGCGGGCAGTGGACGGCCGGATGCAACGCACGAGGTCCCGGCCCCTTCCGTCCGGACGGGTCGCGCCCGCCGAGGCGCTGATATTCGGTGTCGCCATCTCGGCGGTGGGGCTGGCGCTTCTTGCCTCGGTCAACGCCCTGACGGCTGTCCTGGGGGCGGGCGCTCTCGCAAGCTATGTTCTCCTGTACACGCCCTTGAAGCGTGTGACCTCGCTCTGCACCGTCGTCGGGGCCGTGCCGGGCGCGATCCCTCCCTTGATGGGGTGGGCGGCCGCGCGGGGGAGCCTCGACCCGGGAGCCTTCGGCCTCTTCGTCGTGCTCTTTCTCTGGCAGCTTCCGCATTTTCTGGCGATCGGCTGGATCTACCGGGAGGACTACGCGCGCGGAGGTTTCCCGATGCTGACCGTGACGGACCCAGACGGCCGCTCGACCGGCCGCCAGATGATCCTGTACTGTGTGGCGCTCCTGCCGGCGACGCTCATGGCCGGCGTTCTCTCCTCGGCCGGCGCGGGCTACCTCTGGGGCGCGGTCACCCTGGGCCTTCTCTTCCTCGCATGCTCTGCCCGTTTCGCCTGGACCCGATCGCTCGCCGCGGCCAGAGGACTCTTCCTCGCATCCGTGCTTTATCTGCCCGTGCTTCTAGGCTTGATGGTCTTCGACCGATGAAAGCGCTTGGGACGGGACGGCTGGCGGAGAACCGCCGCGCGCTTTTGCTCATCGCGCTCATCGCCGGCGTTCTGTTCTTCGGATCGATTCTGTTCATCCTGTCTCGGGCGCCGCATTTTTGAGACGTGAGGCGTGAGGCGTAGGGCGACGACGGAAAGGGAAACACGATGACCGCGGCGTCCCAGCACAAGAACCCAAACTACATGGCGATCTTTTACTGGCTCGCGGGCCTGACGGTGGTGGAGGTCGCGTACTCGACCGTCCTCAAGCCGCCGAAGGTTTGGCTGATCACGGCTCTCGTTGCCTTCGCGGGGGTCAAGGCGGTGCTGGTCGCGCTCTTCTTCATGCATTTGAGGTTCGAGCGCAAGCGGCTGGGGATCATCGTGGCCTCCACGCTGATTCTCGGCATGATCCTGGTCTCCGTGGGGATGGCCGAGCACTGGCTGCCGAGACCCTAGGGAATTTCGAAATTCGAAATTCGAAATTGGAGATTGGAAATGAACAGATTGTGAGGACCTAGAAAGACATGGACCACGCGATGGCGTTCGGGCACGTTGAGGAGGAATACACCACGACCGGCATCCCCCACGACAAGATGGGGATGTGGGTCTTCCTTTGCTCCGAGGTGATGTTTTTCACGGGTTTGATCGGGTCCTACATCGTCTTGCGTTTCGCCACGCCTCTCTGGCCCTACCCGGGCGAAACGCTCAACATCCCCTTGACGGCCTTGAACACCTTCATCCTGATCTGCTCCTCCGTGACCATGGTGCAGGCGTTGGCGGCGATCTCCCGGGGCGACGAGCGGAAGCTGAAGCTCTTTCTCTGCCTGACGTTGCTCTTTGGCTCGATCTTCCTTTGCATCCAGGGGGTCGAGTACTGGAAGCTGCTGCACGATGGCTTCAATCCGCAGGTCAGCCTCTTCGGCTCCGTCTTCTTCACGACGACCGGGTTCCACGGCTTCCACGTGCTCTGCGGGGTGATCTGCATAGCGTTCGTGACCGGCAAGGCCTTTCTCGGCAAGTACACGCAGGCCCGCCACCAGGGGGTCGAGACGATCGGCCTCTACTGGCACTTTGTGGACCTGGTCTGGATCGTCCTGTTCACGATCATCTATCTGATCTGAGCCGGGAGACGGAAGACGTTCTTTCCTGTCATTCTGAGAAGCGTAGCGACGAAGAATCTGCCCTGACCCTTCGAGGACCGGAGCAGATTCCTCGCTTCGCTCGGAATGACATCGGTGAGGAGCGAACGGAATGACATCGGGAGGAGCGAACGGAATGACATAGGGAGGAGCGAACGAGCCTTGGAACTGTCCCTGACGGACCTACCGGCCTTGAACGCCTGCTTGAACGCGACGAGCGCTCTTTTCCTGCTGCTCGCTTATCGTGCGATCCGCAGGCTCGAGATCGAGCGGCATCGCGGCCTCATGCTCTCGGCGGCCGCGACTTCGGCCCTCTTTCTCACAAGCTACCTGACCTACCACGCGCTGGTCGGCTCAGTGCATTTCACCGGGCAGGGGCTGGTGCGGAGGGTGTATTTCACGATCCTGATCTCCCACACGATCCTGGCGGTCGCGGTCCTGCCTCTCGCGCTGCGCACGCTTTACCTCGGTTTGAAGAGGCGGGACGACTCTCATCGCCGGATCGCGCGCTGGACCTTCCCCATCTGGCTCTATGTCTCGGTGACCGGAGTGATCGTGTACGTCATGCTCTACCGGCTTTACCCTCCCGGCCCGATCCGGTAGGATTCCCGTGCGATGAGTCGGGCCGCCCGCGTCCTTCTGGTCGTTCTTCTGGCCGGCGTTCTTCTGCCGGCGCTCCTCTCGGCCTGCCCGCTCTGCAAGGACGCCAAGTCGGAAACCGACTATCCGGGGGGCACGGCCTCGCTTCCGAAGGGGTTCTACTATTCGATCCTGCTGATGGTCTCGGCGCCCTTCCTCCTCGTGGGCGGACTCGCTTTCCGAATCTACCTGGCGCGCCGGCGGTTGCTCGTGCTCGCTTCCTCGGCCGGAAGCACGGCGGAGCTCGAGCCGGCGCGGCCCCTCGTCGCCGATCCCCGGGGGGCGCGGCCCTGAAGCGGCCGGCCGCCCTCTTCCTGCTCTCGGCCTTCGCCACGCTTCCGCTCGGAGCCGGCGAGCCTTCGCTCGATCAGTTCCTCTCCTCGGCCGCGAAGGAAGTCTTGTCCGAGTTCGCTCCGAAGGGGCTGACCGAGGAAGGCCTCTCCCTCTCGCTGATCGATCTTTCGGCGTCGGGGCTTCCTTCCGGCTCGTTTCGCGGCGACGTCTCCTACTATCCGGCCTCCGTGGTCAAGGTCTTCTATCTCGCCTACTACGAGGCGCAGAAGCAGGCCGGGAAGCTGAAGGACACGCCGGAGGTTGTGCGCGCGGTCAAGGACATGATCACGGTCTCCTCGAACGACGCCACGGGTTTCGTCCTGGACTCTCTGACAGGCACCACCGCCGGCCCCGAACTTTCCGGCCGCGACTGGGAGGCCTGGAAGGAGAAGCGCAACGCCGTGAATCGTTTCTTTCAGGCCCGCGGCTACCGGGGCCTGAACGCCAACCAGAAGACCTTCTGCGAGGATGCCTACGGACGAGAGCAGGCCTTTCGGGAGGACGGGAAGAACCGCAACGGCATGACGACGAATCTCGTGGCGAGGCTTTTCGAGCAGATCATCCGCGGCGAGATCGTGGGCCCAACCGGAACCCAGGAGATGCTGACGCTTCTTTCCCGGGACATCACTTCGGAAAAGCCACTCGAAGAGATGGAGCAGGAGGACGCGCGTCTCGCGGGCCACGGTCTGCCTGCCGGCACCCGTTTCTGGGCAAAGTCGGGCGACGCCTACGACGTGCACCACCTGGTGGCCCGGGTGCAGCTCCTGAACGGCTCCGACTTCGTGCTCGCGGTCTTCACGAAGGGGGTCAAGACCGTGCCGGACGTGATCCCGCGTGTCTTCCAGAAGGTCGCCGCGCATTTCCCCGCGCCGGCCGGGAATCGGGAATCGGGAAACGGTAAACGAACGGGAGACGAAGTCGGGCACTGATGAGAGGGACGGCCGAAATGGCACACGTCGTTTTCCGTTTTCCGTTTTCCGTTTTCCGATCCCCATGATCTCCCGCCTTCTCGCGCGATTTGTCGGCGCATTTGTCGCTCTCCATCGCGCCACGCTTCGCGTGGAGAAGCTTCACGAGGATCGCTTCCGGGAGCTGAAGGCGCGCAGGGTGCCGATTCTCTTCGCGCTCTGGCACGGCAGGATGTATCTCTCGATCCAGCAACACCGGCACCAGGGGATCGTCACGATGGCTTCGCAGTCGAAAGACGGCGAGATCATCGCGCAGTGGCTTACGCGAAACGGCTACGTCGTCGTCCGGGGCTCGACCACCCGGGGGGGAGGACAGGGTCTGCGGGAGATGGTGCGGCACGTGCGGTCCGGCCGCCATGCCGCGTTGACCGTGGACGGGCCGAAGGGACCCGCGCGTGTCGTCCAACTCGGCATCGTCCAGCTTGCGCGGCTGACCCATGGTTGGATTCTCCCGATCACATCCGCCAGTTCCAGGCCCCGTTTCCTCAATTCCTGGGACCGGTATCTCCTGCCGCGGCCCTTCTCGCGCAACGTCGTCGTCTATGGCGAGCCGTTCGCGATCCCGGACGCGATGCCTGACGAGGAGGCAGAGCG
>JBOGJN010000026.1:0-3509 GCA_050745445.1 Thermoanaerobaculia bacterium | reverse complement strand
GCGGCAGAGCGCTCAGCCTGCGCGCTCGATCCAGTCCGCCAGCTCCGTCAGGTTGCGGAACTCCAGGTCCGGCGCGCCCGAGACTGCGGCGGTCTCCCGCTTGCGGTTGATCCAGGCGACGGGGATTCCGAGCACTCTGGCCGGCGCGACGTCGTGAAGGTAGCTCTGCGCGGCGTGGAGCCAACGGGCTCCGTGACCGATCTTCGCGCGGGCCGCGAGAAAGTGTCCGTGCGCCGGCTTATAGGAGCGGGTCTGCTGCGCCGTCACGATCAGGTCGAAGGGCGTTCCGAGGTGCCGGAGCGAGCCCGCGAGAAGATCCTCGTCCACATTCGAGAGAATGCCGAGCCGAACGCCCGCCGCGGCGAGGCGCCGGAGAGCGGGATTCGCATCGAGAAACGGAGGCCAGGAAGGCAGGCTTTCGGCCAGAAAGCCCGCGCGATCCTGCTTGAGCGGCCAGCCAAGACGCGCCGCAACTTCCATCGCCGTCGAGGTGAGGATCTCTCGATAACCGCGATACGGCCGCGCCTCCACAGTCGGCTCGATCTGCGCGTAAGCCGCAAGCACCTCTCCGGGATCGAGCCGGAGCCCCTCTCTGGCGCAAGCCTCGGCGAAGGCTTTGCCAATGCCGCGGTCCCAGTCAATCAGGGTTCCGTAGCAATCGAAGGTGATGACCTCGTACGTCATGAAGGGCGCTGGAATCGCCCTTCATTATCCTGGTAGCTGCTACCGCGCGGGCAGTCTCTTCTCGAGCTCCTTCAGGCGCTTCTCGAGCTCTTCGAGTCTGTCCCGCACGTGGTCGAGATCGGCCGAGTGTCCGAGGAGGCCCACCGTCGGCCAGTCGTGGTCCGGAAGGATCCGGACATGCTCACGGATCCGACGCGAAAGATCTCCCATGTCGAGCTCTCGGCCCTTGCGCTCCGCGACGGTGACAGTTAAGTGTTTGACTGTTCGGTCCCGGGAGACGTCGATCTTGACGGTTTCCCCTGCTTTCTTGTGCCGGATGGCGCGGGAGAGCTGGCGAACCGAGTCAATGGCCTCGCCGTCTGCCGCCGTGATGATGTCGCCGACCTGAATGCCGGCCTTGGCCGCCGGACTTTCGGATTCGACCTGACCCACCAGAACGCCCGCTTCCTTCGGCGCGCCGTAGTGCGCGCGCAGCTCGGGGGTGATCTCGATCAAGGCGACGCCGATGAACCCGTGGCGGGAGTGCTTATCGGAGGAGACGACGACCGGCGAGTCATCGTCGTCGCATATGACGACATCGCCGTCGTCGATGACGACCTCCTTCTTGACCGTCGGATGGTCGCTCGCCCCGACGGCGAAGGGGGAGGGGAGCAGAAGCAAAAGCGCCAGCGCGGTGGCTTGAGGTGCCGTATTCATTTCCAGAGCACTCCTTTCGTCTCGGGAGACGCTCGGGGGCCCGGGAGGTTTCGCCCGGCGCAGCGGTGGCAAGGTTCTCCGGTCGCTTCGGGAGTGTGCGATGTTGCGTCAGCTTTCGTCAGCTCGGCGGACGGGCCGTGACGCGTTTTGGCGCTTTCTCGAGGCACGTGCCGCAAGGGCAGCCCGATCAGAGCTTTCCGTCCCGGCCGAAGTGGCCTCCCATTTGCGTCAACAAGCAGCCGATTAGCCGAAACCGGAACAGAGCGCTCAGAAAGCTTGGGAGGTGCGGATGCCTGAGGTAACGTCTCCGTCTACGGTTTACGAAGTCTCCGTGGATCGCGGCTCTCTGACGGCCATGGACCTGGGCGAGGATGGGACCGGTTACGCGGTCCAGCTTGGGGGGGAGTTCGACGCCCGTTGGGCCCGCTCCTACAGCGTCATGCGGGTCCATTCCCCCAGCTATGTCCGTTTCCATCTGGACACGGAGAAGAAGATTGTCTGGTTCGCCTGCCGGGCGGACGACCGGCCCGCCAAAATCACGCCGGTTATCGAAATGCTCGAGGCGCTCGTGAAGCTGACGAACGAGCGAGCCGAAACCGAGGCCTGGGAGGAGTTGGAAAAGCGCTGAGAGAGACCCCTTGTCACCGGCGAGACGTGCGGCGATTCCCGGAATTGGACAGTCCTTCCACCGGTTTCTCAGCGTGATCTAATTTGTTTCTGCAGAGCGGGTCGAGCCTTGAGCGGCTCGGACCTGCGAGACGGGGAGGATGTTCATGGCGGAGAAGGCCACGTTTGCGGCGGGATGCTTTTGGGGGGTGGAGGCCGCGTTCCGGCAGGTCAAGGGAGTCATTGAGACGGCGGTCGGATACAGCGGGGGCAAGACGAAGAATCCCGCGTATGAGGACGTCTGCACGGACAGGACCGGACACGCGGAAGTGGTCCAGGTGGAGTTTGACCCGACGAAGGTCTCCTACGAGAAGCTCCTGGACGTCTTTTGGGAGAACCACGATCCGACGACCATGAACCGCCAGGGCCCGGATGTCGGCACGCAGTACCGTTCGGCGATTTTCTTTCAGACGCCCGAACAGGAAACCGCGGCCCGCGCGTCGAAGGCGAGGCTCGAGACGAGCGGCCGCTACAAGCGACCGGTCGTGACCGAGATTGTGCCGGCGGCCGAGTTCTTTCGGGCCGAGGACTACCACCAGCAGTATCTGGAGAAGCGCGGCCTCTCGACCTGCCACATCTGACGCGATCAGGTGCGGGCGCCTAACCGTCCGCTTTGATAGTCCTCAAAGGCCTGGGCGAGCTCGGCCCGGGTGTTCATCACGAAGGGGCCGGCGCGGGCAACGGGCTCCTGGAGCGGCATCCCGGCGATCAGAAGAGCGCGCAGCGGCGACTTCTCCGAGGCCGCGAGCAGGACGTCCTCGCCGTCACTTGAAAAAAGGGCCAGCTCGTGAGCTCGGGCGGGACGAGTGTCTCGGCCGAAAAGCCCCTTTCCTTCAACCACGTACGCGAAGGCGTTGTATTGCGCCGGCACGGGCTGCGTGAAAGAGGAGCCGGGAGAAAGGGTGCAGTCGAGATAAATGATCGGCGTGCGCGTATCGATGACGGCGCGGGCCCCGAGGGCCTCGCCGGCCAGAACCTTGACGGTCACCGCTCCCTCGCTCGTGCGCGCCGCCGGGATGCTCGAGGCCGCCACCTCCTGATAGCGCGGCCGCATCATCTTGTCGCGTGCGGGAAGGTTCACCCAGAGCTGGAAACCGTGCATCCGTCCGCCCCGCGCCGCGAACTCCTCTTCCGGCATCTCGGAATGCACGACTCCGGATCCTGCCGTCATCCACTGCACGTCTCCGGGTCCGAGCTTTCCATGGTTACCCTGGGAGTCGCGGTGCTCCATGCGCCCCTCGAGCATGTACGTGACCGTCTCGAAGCCCCGGTGCGGGTGGTCCGGCGCCCCCTTGGCTTCTCCGGGTCCCAAATCCGCCGGGCCCATTTCGTCGAGCAGCAGGAACGGATCGAAGTGATCCAGCGACCGCGTGGGGAAGGGGCGGTGAACCAGAAAGCCCGCTCCCTCGAAGGTCTCGATGGAGGGAAGGACGCGTTGGACGGATCGAGGATTCACGATGTGC
>JBOGJN010000025.1:0-1719 GCA_050745445.1 Thermoanaerobaculia bacterium | reverse complement strand
ACATCCCGGCCATCGAGGGATCCCACTGGTAGATGTGCTTGTCTGAGCCGCAGACGGCGGTCGCGAGGACCCGGATCAAGACCTCGGCCTGACCGGGCACCGGCACGGGGACGCTGCGGACCTCCGTCGCGTCCGGGCCGGGCGCGGCCTTTGTCTTGACGACGGCCGTCATACGAGCCGGAAGACGGGAGGCGGTAGACGGGAGACGTGAAGCGGAAGGAGTCCTTCGTCTGCCGTCTACCGTCTTCCGTCTCACGATTCCCTAATCTCCCGCCTGGTCGTCTCGCACGTAACCGCTGGCTGCCCCCGCGGGAACCTGTGCCGGCTGGGAGACATCCACCGGCTTTACGTACCGCCGGACGAGCGCGCGCGTTTGTCCGATGCGGAGCTTCTCGAAGAGAAAAGTAAACCTTCTCTCAAGCGAGGCGCGGATCGACTCGCGCGTGCCCTCGGGCAGGTTCCAGAACTGCTCCTTGAAGGGGCCGATCGCGAGTTTGCGGTTCTTGTAGAGGAACTGGCTCTCTGTCTCGCCGGGCTTTCGTTCGCTCGCCTTCTGTTGGAAGAGCCAGCGCTCGACTTCCCGCTTCAAAGGGAGTGGCAGGGACGGGTGGTCATACACCATGTTCTGGAACTCGGTGGCCAGATGGATCTCGGCGCACTCGTGGTCGGGGAAGTGACCGAAGAATTCCGCCGGCAGCGTGGAGGCTCCGTGCTGAACCGCGCCGGCCATCCCGTACTCTTCCCGCGCGACACGGGAGATGCGCCGCAGGGTCTCAAAGTCGATCGAGACCCGCTGCACGGTGCCGTCCGGGCCGACGACACCCCCGTGGGAGGAGCCGGTTTGGATCGACACCTTGGAGAGGCCTCGGACACCGCCCAGAGCGCGCCGGTAGCCCTCCACGTAGGCGCGGAGCTCCTCGGGAGTGGAGTTTGCCTTGCCAACCTCGCCGATCTCGCCGCCCACGGAGATCGGCATCTGCTCGGGCTCGCGCGACCGGATAAACTTCGTGAAACGTGCGGCGAGCTCGGCGTTGACTCTCTGCTGCTCCTCGAGCGTTGGCTGGGACAGGTCTACAAGCGTGGACGTGTCGATGTCGATCTGGAAGAAACTGGCCGGAATCGCTTCCTCGATCAGCGCTTCGATCGCCCGGATCTCCTTCTCCGGATTCTCTTTCATCTTCTTCGGGTTGGTCTGGTAGTGGTCTCCCTGAAGAAAGAGGGGGCCTTGCCATCCTTCCCGGATCGCGGCGGCCAGGACCACGGCGGCATATTCGGCCGGCCGCTGCTCGGTGTAACCGATTTCGCTGCGCGCGATCTCGAAGATGAGCGCACCGGCGTCCAGGCTCTGCGCGGCCCTAAAAACCGCGCGGGCCGTGTCGTAGGAAAGCATCCGGATGTTGACCGCGGGGACCGTGAAGCCGGAGACCTCGCCTCGCCCCCGCGCCTCGGAGAGCGGCAGGATCGAGGCGGGGAGGATTCCGAGCGAGAGCGCCGCCTCTCGGATCGCCCGGCCGGCGGCCTCGCGGACCTCCCCCTTGCCGAAGACAGCGGTCCACACGAGCCCCTCGATTGCCTCGTCGCGGAAGCGTCGGGGATCGACGACGGACCAGCGGCCGTCGCGCCGAACCGTTTCGGATCGGTCGAGCCAGGCGTTCAGTTCCTGGGGCGTCGCAAAGAGGTCCATGGGGTGGTTCCGACGGGCCTGGATTGTATCGGAGG
>JBOGJN010000024.1:0-1448 GCA_050745445.1 Thermoanaerobaculia bacterium | reverse complement strand
TCGACCGATCCCGCTGAAGGGGCGGCGCTCGCCGAGGCGCTGCTGACGCGGTTGTCGAGCCTGGGCCTGAAAGTGGTGGTGACCACCCACTACAACCAGCTCAAGGCGCTGGCCCAGACGACACCGGGGTTCATGAACGCCAGCGTGGAGTTCGACGTGAGCCGGCTCGCGCCCACCTACCGCCTGCTCATGGGTCTGCCCGGCGGTTCCTCCGCGATCGAGATTGCGGGCCGGCTGGGCATGGAGGAAGAGATCCTGGAGGACGCGCTCCAACGACTGCGGCGAGAGGATCGAGGGCTGGAGCGACTGCTCGGCGATCTGCAGGAGAAGCAGCGACGCCTGGACGACGACCTGGCGCGGATTGCCACCCTCAAGGCTGACGCGGAGCGGTCTGCTCGGGAAACCGCCGAGATCACCGAGCGGCTGCGCCTGGCTGAGCGCGAGGACCGCAAGAGCGTCAAGAAGAAGCTGACTGAGGAGCTCCTGAACGCGCGGGCGCAGGTGCAGTCGGTCATGGAGGGGCTGAAACATGAGCGCACGCTGCTCAAAGCCAAGGAGGCCAAGCAACATCTGGCCGAGATCGACACGCAGGCCCGCGATCGCCTGGTGAAACCCGCCGAGACCGTGGCCATCGAACACGTCAAGGCCGGGGATCGGGTGGAGATCGTCAGTCTGGGCACGGTCGGGACGGTGCTGGAATCGCCGCAGGGGAAAAAACGCGTGCGAGTGCGGGTGGGGGATGCTGAGATGTCGGTGCCGGTCTCGGGCTTGATCGGCCTTGCCGCGGGAGTGAGCGAGGAGACCGCCCGCGGCGCAGGCGGGACCCGGCAGGCCGGATTGCCTCCGCTCGCGTCCAGCGTCGAGCCGGAGACCACCACGGTGCTCGATGTTCGCGGGAAAGCGGCGGATGAAGCGCTGGAGCTGACGGTGGCGGCGCTGGACAGGGCCGCGCTGGCCGGCGTCCCGTTTCTGCGGATCATCCACGGGCACGGAACGGGGCGGCTGAAAGCGGCGCTTCGGGACTATCTGAAGGGTTCGCCCTATGTCGCCGCGTTCCGGGCGGGGGAGCGTGCGGAAGGTGGGGATGGGGTGACGATCGTGGAACTGAAATAAGGAACTGGGCGGGGGCCGGCTCGGCTGACCCGCCTGCTCACGGAGCGCGCACACAAGATCTATCGTTTCGGAAAGTGGCGGATGTGTGCTCGCTCGACGCGCGCAATTGGGGTCAGCCAAGCGGCCCCACGATCGTCATGTGCTGGAGGGGAAAAAGGCGGGAAGCCTTAGGTTGCGGAGCGCGGTGCGGACGTTCCGCAGGAATCCGGCGTGTTTGGCTCTCCGGATGGGACTCTGGCGGAACCAGGTCGCGAACTCAGCCGCGCTGCTCTCGGCCAGAGTGGAGAGACGAGGCGCCAGCGTAAGCGGAGAAGGTTGGAAGGCCGGCTCCGTGG
>JBOGJN010000023.1:0-6676 GCA_050745445.1 Thermoanaerobaculia bacterium | reverse complement strand
TCGAGGAGATCCACGGCGGCGGGGGCGGCGTCACGGGAGTGACGCTCAAGGACACGCGCACGGGTGAGCTTTCGGAATTCCCGACGCAGGGCGTCTTTATCGCGATCGGCCACTCGCCCAACACGGCGATCTTCAAGGGCAAGCTCGAGATGAACGAGGTCGGGTATCTGAAAGTGCAGCATCCTTCCACCCGGACCTCCGTCGAGGGAGTCTTCGCCGCCGGAGACGTCGGCGACCCGACGTACCGGCAGGCCGTGTCGGCGGCCGGCGAAGGCTGCAAGGCGGCGATGGACGCGGAGCGCTGGCTGGCGGACAAGGGAATTCACGGCTAACGCGCTGCGCGCGCGGGAAGGCGGGAGGCGCAAGTCAAGGTGGCCGAGCAACCCGAAGACGATCCCCGCGACACCCACTTCACCGCGATCCTCCTCTATGTCCTCGGATTCATGGGCACGATGGCGCTCCTTGCCTTTGCCGCCGCCTGGGGTCTACGGCACTGCTAGCCCGAATGACGGCGGCGAGAAACCGAAACCCTTCCGATCCGTAACTTCTCGCGACAGCCATGCTGAAGTACTGGAGAGACCTCGCGCGGATGCCGCGAGGGATGTGGATTCTCGCCGTCACCGCTCTCGTCAACCGGGCAGGCTCCATGGTCATGCCGTTCCTCACCCTCTACCTGACCCGGCAGCTCGGTTTCTCGGTGAGCCAGGCCGGGTTTCTCTTCTTCGTGTACGGTCTGGGAGCGATCGCCGCCGGGCCTCTGTCGGGCCGCCTCGCCGACCGTCTGGGGCCAGCCGCCGTGATGAAGGCCTCGCTGTTCTTGTCGGGCGCGGTTCTGCTCACCTACCCCTACGCGCATTCGTTCGCCTGGGTCATGGCGGCGACGCTCGCGTTGGCCGTAACGAGCGAGGCCTTCCGCCCCGCCTCGATGGCCGTTGTCGGTGCGCTCGTCGAGCCCCGGGACCGCAAGAGCGCCTTTGCCCTGTACCGCCTGGCCATCAACCTCGGCATGAGCGTGGGACCGGCGGCGGGAGGTCTGCTGGCGGCCCTCTCCTTTCGCTATCTCTTCCTCGTGGATGGGGCCACGTCGCTTCTGGCCGGCGCCGTGCTCGTCGCCTCGGCGCTGCGTGTCGGCCGCGAGGACGGCCGGCCAAAGACGCTTGCGCCGTGGCGGGCCCACGCGGACCGGCGGTTTCTCTTTTTTCTGGCGGCGATCTTTCCGGTTCTCGTCATCTTTTTCCAGCACGTTTCCTCGATGCCGCTCTTCCTGGTCCGCGAGCTCGGTATCTCGACGGCCGCCTTCGGTTTTCTCTTTTCGATCAACACGGTGCTCATCGTCTTTCTCGAGATACCGCTCATCGGGCGGACGGCGCACTGGACACACCGAAGGACGCTCATCCTGGGAGCGCTACTGTCCGGGGCGGGCTTCGGGGCGATGGCGCTCGCCTCGGGCATCGTCTCGGTCGCGGCCACGGTCGTGATCTGGACATTTGGCGAGATGCTCTTCTTCCCGGGCTCCGCGGCCTGCTCGACCGAGCTCGCGCCGCCCGACCGGCAGGGTGAGTACGGCGGGCTCTACCTGGCGACGTTCTCCATCGCTCTGGCCGTCGGACCCTGGGCGGGCACCGCCCTGCTCGGCCGCTTCGGCGGCAGGACGCTCTGGGGAACGATGTTTTTGCTCGGCCTCGTCTCGGCGGCGATGCTCTCGCGCTTGAAGGAGCCGGAGCGCGCGTCGACCGTGTCAGCCGTCCCGGGCCCGACGACGGCAGCGGTCCCGGAGCTGTGACGCCGGACTACTTCTTCAAAGCCGCCGGCCAGTTGACGATCAGATCGATCGGCAGGGAGGTTCCCTCTCCGACCGGTGTGGTCATCAAGAACCTCTGGCCATCGGCCGAGACGTCGTACAGATTGAAGAAACCCGGAACTCTCGGCAGGCGCGGCTCGAAGAGAAACCGCGGGATGCCGACCTCAAACGTCCGGCCTGGCTTGATCTCGACGGCCATCAGTTTTCCGTCCGCCGCGAAGTAGAAAAGCTCCTTTCCATCCCGCCTCCACCGGGGCTGCGAGCCTCCGGCGGTCGAGACCCGCCATCGGCTACCCGGATTCGGATACGTCGAGACGTAAACCTCGTATCGGCCGGCTTCCTCCGTGCTGTAGGCGATCCACCGGCCATCGGGAGAAAACCGCGCCTCTCCGGGATTGTTCTTCCTCCGCAACAGTGCGATCGGCCTGCGGTCTCCGAAGAGAGGAAGAAGCGCAAGATCCACGTGGCGGTCTCCTCGCGGCTCCCTGTTCTCGAAGGCGATGTATCGGCCGTCCGGGGACCAGTCGTCCGGCAGCTTCTGTCCTTCGGCTTCCAGAAGCGGCTCCTCCTGGCCGGCACCGCTCGCTATCTTCAGATAAAGGTCGGCCTGATGCTTGCGATCCGAGGCAAAGAGGATGCGGTTCCCATCGGGAGACCACACGGGGCTCTGGTTTGCCGAAGGACCGGATGTGAACTGCTCTTTGAGGCCCCGCGTCAGATCGCAGATCCAGAGCTGCGCCTTCTGATTGCTCTCCTCGAAGATCTCCACGGCCACTCTCCGCCCGTCGGGAGAAATCCGTGGCGCGGCGTAGGGCGCCGGATCTCCGAACGTGCCGATGCGTCGGCCCGCCCGGTCGAACCAGGAGAGCTGCCAGAGGGAGGTCTCGCTGCTGCCGTGGGCGATGATGCCGTTGTCCGAGGCGGAGAACTTCGCGAGCTTCCAGTACTGGTCGAATCCGGAGACCCGCTGCGCGACGCTGACCGGCTCCCCGGAGACTTGAAGCCGCTTGGGGTCGAAGGCCTGAGCGAATAGATTTCCGTCCCGCACATAGAGCAGATAGCCCGAGGCGTAGATCGTGTTGGAGTAGCCGCGCAGGAGGATCCTGTCTTCCTTCGAATCGAGCGAGGCGACGTGAACCTGGTTGGCCTCATCCTCCGGCTGACCGGCCAGATTCCCGGCGACGTAGAGGAAGTGACGCCCGTCGGGGAGAAAGCGGGGATACCGGTTGGTCGTCTCATGGCGCGATTCGTTGAGGCGCGTCACCGGCGCCGGCTGGCCACCCGCCGCGGGGATCCGATCGATGGGTCCGGAGGCTCGGGAGAAGAGGATGATGCCGTCCCGGTTCCAGGTGCCTCCCACACCGTCTGCATCGCAGAGCGTCAGAGCCGGCCCGCCCGAAGCCTCGATCCGTTTCAACTTCGCATCGGCGAAGAAACCGATGGTGCGGCTGTCGGGCGACCAGAACGGCAGCACCGCTTTCTCCGTGCCGGGAAGAGGCTGTGTCGAAGTGGAGTCGAGCGAGCGAACCCAGAGAAGGCTCCTTCCTTCGGGGTTCAAGGCGCTAAAGACGAGACGAGTCCCGTCGGGTGAGATGGCGAGGTCATTCAGGGAGAGCTTCTCAGGAAGCAGGATCAGGGACCGGATCGGGCGCCCGGGTGCGGGCACGCGCCGCAAGTAGGCGACTGCGAACAGAGCCGCCAAGAGTGTCGCGATCGCGAAACCGGCCCACGCGGCTCGCTCGCGGATCCTACGCTTCGAGACGACTCCCGCCGGGGCGCCCGCCTGCGAACCCGCCTCCGCGATCCACTTCAGCTCGCTTCCGACATCGTGCGCGCTCTGCCAGCGGTCCTCCGGATCCTTGGCGAGGCAGTTCCTGACCACGCGGTCGAAAGCCGGCGGCGTCATCGGCTGCACGGTCGAGACCGGAGGCGGCGTGTGCTCGAGGATCGCGGCGATCAGGGAGGCCTGGCTCTTGCCTTCGAAGGCCTTCCTCGCCGTCGCCATCTCATACAGCACCGCGCCAAAAGCGAATATGTCAGTTCTGGTATCGGCTTCCTTGCCTTCGAGCTGCTCCGGCGCCATGTACTGGTAGGTGCCGAGGATCGTCCCCTCGACCGTCAGGTTCGCGCCCGCCTGCGTCGGCAGAACGGAAAGACTCGACGCCCCGGACACCGGGGCGGAGAACTTGGCGAGCCCGAAGTCCAGGAGCTTGACACCCGTCTTCGTCAACATGATGTTGCCGGGCTTCAGGTCCCGGTGGACGATCCCCTGCCGGTGCGCCTTGTCCAGAGCGTCCGCGACCTCGATCCCGTATCGGAGAACCTGCTCGGTCGGCAGAGCGCCTCGCGAGAGCCGGTCGGTCAGCGTCTCACCTTCCAGGTACTCCATGACGAGGTAGTCCGTCTCTCCCTCGCGACCCACGTCGTAGAGACCGCAGATGTGCGGGTGCGAAAGGGAGGAGATCGTCTTCGCCTCCCGCTCGAAGCGCTGACGCACCTCTTCGTTCGAAGAGAGATGCGACGGCAGGACCTTGATCGCCACCGTGCGCTCGAGACGCGTGTCCCTCGCCTTGTACACCTCCCCCATCCCTCCGGCCCCAAGAGGAGAAAGAACTTCGTACGGCCCAAGACGGCTACCCGGCGAGATCGTCATCTCACTCCAATTTCCGAGAGGGTCACGACCCCCGACTCTCCTCCTCGAGCAGACTTGTGACGTTGGCCTCCACGGTCGCCAGCTTGGACTCGACTATGTCCCAGACGATCTCGAGATCGATGCCGAAGTATGCGTGGATGAGGATGTCCCGCAGGCCCGAGATCTTCGACCACGACATTCGGGCGCCGGTCGCGCAGCTCGGGAGGAAGCCGCTTGACGGCTTCACCGATGACCTCGAGATTCCGAACGACGGCGTCAACCGTTCTGGTGTCGCGGTGAAAGCTGTCTCTCGTGTAGCCAGCTGTGTAGCTGCGGATGCGGTGGATCGCTTCCAGGATGTCTTCGAGGTAGACCCTAGAGTCCCGGGGCATAGACGGCCTCGCCCAGGATCACTGGTTTCAGTCGCGGCTTGATGGCGTCGGAAAGGACGAGGTCCACGGAACAACCGAAGAGCCTCTCCAGCATGAACTTGAGATCCATGTAACGGTCGAAGGACTTGGCCTCGAACTCGACGACAAAGTCCAGATCGCTCGCCGGTCCCGAGGCGCCTCGAGCCACCGAACCGAAGAGCCCGAGGCGGCGCACGCCCAGGCTTCTCAGGGCCGTCCCTTCGCGTTCCAGCGCCCGCAGGACCTTCTCACGTGTTCGCATCGGGGCTCATTCTACGTCGGCCAATCCATTGAACGGCCGCACAGTCCGGGCGGTTTCAAGAGCGAACCCGCCGCAAGGGTCCGGGCTTCTTCGCCCGGTGACCTGCTCCTATACCGCCGGCGCGGCAATCACCAATCACCAATCTTTCCCTTCATTTCTTTTCCAGAAGCGCCGGCCAGTGAACCACCAGGGAGAGAGGCGGCGAGCCCTGGTCGGCTGAGACGCTGTTGACGAGAAACCTCTTGCCGTCCGCGGAGACGTCGTAGGGCGCTCCGAAGACAGGGCTCGGGTGCGTAGCAAAAAGTGCCACCGGGGAATCCTTATGAAAGGTTGAATCCGCTTGGACAGGAACGGCCATGATTTTGTTGTCGAGGCTCAAGTAGAGAAGCTCCTTGCCGTCTCCTCTCCAATGGGGCACCCCGCCGCCGGCCGTTGAGACCTGCCACTTCCCTCCGGGACCGGGGAACGGGCGGACGTAGACCTCAAACTTGCCGGACTCATCGGACGCATAGGCGATCCAATGTCCGTCTGGCGAGAACCGGCTATCCACCTGCGTGAGCGCCTCGGTCGCGAGCGGAAAGACGCGCCGGTCTTCGGCCACGCTTACGGCCCAGAGCTGAATGTTGCGTTTTCCCTGGGCCCGGATCGTGGAGAAGGAGATGAAGCGGCCGTCACGGGACCAGTCCGCAGGAAATCGGCTGTCGGGAGACTCGAGGAAGACCTCTTCGCCGCTGCCGTCGAGGGCCTTGGTCCACAGGTCCGTGCGAACCCCCTTCGCCTTCCGGTCCGAGGCGAAGAGGATCCGGTCGCCTGCCGGAGACCAGACGGGAAGGGTGTCGCTCCAGGCGCCGAAGGCGAATTTCGACCCCACGCCCGTGGCCACGTCGTAGACCCAGATCTCCGAGAGGTTCTTGGCCAGATCCAGGATGTCCACCGCAACCTTGCGGCCGTCCGGCGATAGGTGGGGAGAGAGATACAGGCCCGGATCTCCAAGGGACCCCACCGGCTTGCCATTGCGATCGAGCCAGACAAGCTGCGAGGGGGTGGCGAAAGCGGGCGCGTAAATGAGAAGACCTTCCGAAGCCGAGAAAAGCCAGAAGCTTTGCCAGGTGCTCAACCCCACCCGCGGCACGACCGGGACCGGGTCCCCCTTCGTCTCGAGCCGGCTGACATCGAGAGGCTGGGCGAGAAGCGTCCCATCGCGGACGTAGAGGAGGTTGCCCGACGCATAGGACGCCTTCGAGAGTATCCGCACGAGCGGCCGATCCACCTTCCCGTCGAGCGAGCCGACGCGGATCGCGTTGGCGGGATCGTCCGGCGGGCCGGCGAGGTTGGCGGCCATGTAGAGAAAATGCCGGCCATCGGGAAGAAACTCCGGATACCGGTGGGCCATCTCGTGGCGCGAGGAGTCGAGCTTCGTCACCGCGACTGGCTGCCCGCCCGCGGCCGGCACGCGGTAGAGAGCCCCGGTCGGTGTGGGGGCGAAGACGATCGTGCCGTCCCGATTCCATGTGCCCCCGACCCCCCGCTCCGCGTCGCAGATCGTCAGAACGGGTCCTCCGGAGAGATCC
>JBOGJN010000022.1:0-6710 GCA_050745445.1 Thermoanaerobaculia bacterium | reverse complement strand
CTTTCGTCCGGGCAAGGAAGCGCGACGACGGCGATGCCGGGGCGCATCGCAGAGGAGCGCTGACGCGGCCCGGGCGGAAGAGACCCGAGCGGCGGCCGGAGTCGTTCATGAATAATGCGGGCTAGATCTCCCGGAAGAAGAAGCGGTCCAGAACCGAGAGGCGCTCCTGGCGGTTGAAACCGGGCTCCATGAGCCACAGGGCGGCCGTGATCGAGGAGGCGAGCGAGTTGCCGTCCTGGGGCGTGAAACAGAACCCGAGCACCTCCCGGTCCCCCGTGACGGCGAGAGTGGGCGTCGCCACGACCGTTTGGGAGAAGATCCGGCCGTAGTAGCCGTGGTCACGGCCGAAAGAGAAGATCTGGTTGGCTGAGCGCTTCTCGCTCACCGCGATTCGCGCGTTGCCCCGCAGGCGGCGCAACGCCTCGTCCTTCGTGACGGGGGAGTTGAGCACCATGTCGAACCAGATCGAGTGCATGTACTGCGTGTTGAGCTTCATCGCCGAGGAGAAGATGTTCGGCTTCCAGCCGATCGTGGCGAGCAATTGCCCGGCGTCGCGCGCGTGGTGCGTGCCGTAGACGGGGTCGTCGTGCTTGCTCGCCGAGGGCGCCGGCGAAAACCCGGCATCCTGCGAAACGTCGTTGGACCGGCGCATGCACACGAACCGGCCGCGCTCGAGCGCGAGGCCGCCATGGCCGTCGTCGGCCAGCGTCTTGATCAGCACGGCGATGTTGTGCGTGTTGCAGGAGACGATCTGCAGGAACCGGTCCTGGCCCGGCACGAGGGCCTGGTCGTTGATGCCGAGCGCGTACATCTTCCCGAACCCGAACTCGCTGCCCTGGGCGAGGAATCCCCGCGGCCCCGAGAGCTTCTCGTAGACCTTCTTGTTCTCGTTGCCGGCCGGCGTGCAGTCGATCACCACGGTGGCCCGCTCCAGGGCCTCCCGCGTCTCGTAGGCCACGTTGTGCCCGAGGGCCTCGAAGTCCGCGATCTTGTCCGAGTCGACGGCCAGCTTCGCGCCGCGGCGCAGCAGGTGATCCACCTTCGCCTTCTCCGTCGTCATCGGCGTGCGCTTGTGGAACGTGATCTCGTCGATGCCGAGCTTCTTCTGGAAGTCGGCGAAGAGGCCGATGAGCGGCTCGCCGATTGTTCCCGTCCCGACGACGTGGACGATCTTCGTCATGAAGGCCTCCTGCACCTGTGGCGCGGGAAGGATACGATGGGCCGCGGTTTGTCGCCAATGCCAAAACGCGGCTCCGCCGTTTTTGCCCACCCACATCCGCTCATCCGGACGCTGACATGAGTCTCTCGCCCCCGCTTTCCGAAGAGACCCGGCGCGACCTGCTCGCGCTGGCCCGGCGGTCGCTCGAGACCGCGTTGGCCGGCGAGGCGGCCCCGAGGCTCGGCTCCGACCGCGCCGAGGCCTTCGGCCAGGCCCGCGCTCTCTTCGTAACGCTCAAGAAGGAAGGGCAGCTGCGCGGCTGCATCGGGACGCTCTCGCCCGACGGCGATCTGGCCCGCTCGGTGCCTTCGTTCGCGCGCAAAGCGGCCTTCGAAGACCCGCGCTTCCCGCCGCTGACGGCAGCGGAGCTGCCTCGCTGTGAGATCGAGATCTCGGTCCTGACGGCGCCGCAGTTGATCGAGAACCCGGAGGAAGTCGAAGTCGGCCGGGACGGCCTCATCATCGAGTGCCGGGGCCGCCGCGGCCTGCTCCTGCCCCAGGTCGCGCCCGAGTGGGGCTTCGACCGAACCCAGTTCCTCCAGGCCGTCTCCGAGAAAGCCGGCCTGCCGTCCAGCGCCTGGCGCGACCCCGACGCCCGCCTCTGGATCTTTCAAGCCGAAGTCTTCGGCGAATAGGTCTCTCTCACCCCCTCTCCCCGCGGGAACCTCGTGAGAGCGATCGCGGGCTTAGGCGTACTCTTGGCGAGGGTGAAGCCAGACCCCTTCGAAACCTCCGGCTGGGCGGGCGAGGGAGGTACGCATTGGCTGTTTCAAACCTCTCACTTTCTGATGAGATGGCCAAGTGAGGCGTAACCCGCGGCGGCGGCGGACTCGTGCTGGGCGCTCGCTGCTGAGCCGTCAGCCGTTAGGTGGGGAAGCGTGGATCTAGCCACCGCGCTGCCGCTTCTCCTTCCCGCGTCCATCGTATGGGCGCAAGCCCAGGCGGATGAGGCTCTGGTTGTCGGATCGCCTCTCGGGCCTGAAGCTCTCGAAAACGCGCGCCGCGTTGGGGTTGTGGCTCCGGAGAGAATTCGATTGAAGGTTGTCGATGCTCTTCCTCTTCCCGAGAATCCCGCGCTCCGTGATGCCGCGCTACAGGCCGGTCTTCTCGGTCCGGCAATGGTTGGCCTCACACTCGGCTACGCGATATTCATTTGCAAGGGGCGCGTGGGGCTTCGCATGCTGTCCCACGAGTGCCGCCACGTTTACCAATACGAGTCGCATGGCGGGATATCCGGCTTTCTTCCCGTTTATCTCGCGCAAGTCATCGCCGTGGGATATGCAGCGGCACCCTTTGAGGCTGACGCCCGAAGCCATGAAATCGGCCCTGCCTAAACCGCGGATGCAGGGGACTCGGGCGGCTTCGCCGCCCTCGCCGCTCAGCCCCCAGCCGTTAGACGCTCGTCCCTCATGAGACTTCGTACAGCCTTCGCGGCGCTCGCCGTGGCTCTGATCCTGATTGTTGGCCTTCAGGTATGGTGGCTCTCCAAGAAGGTCCGTCTCGTCGAATCTCCCGAGCTCTACGCGAAGCACGACTTCGAGTTGAAGGCAGATCAAAAATGGCGCTACGGCTACGCGTTGAGCATGCACGGCGCCTCATTGGTCAAGACTGTGAACCGAGGTGAGCAGTTTGCTGGAAAGGTGTCCGAACACCCCGACCTCAGAGCCTACATGCGGCGCGAGCTTGGTCGGCTGCCCTCGATGGCGATTCGCGAGGGTCTCTTCTATCTAGCGTGGGTTGCCTCACTCGTTTTCCTGGCGCCATGGGCCTACCGAAAGTTGGTTCGGGGAGAGTCGTCATCAGCGCGGAAAGGGCTCGCCGTAGCTGCCCTGTCGGGCATCGGTGCTTTTCTGTTCCTTGCTCCGATGATCACAGCTGGGTACGGCAGCTCCGCGTTCACGACATGGGCGGGTCCGTACGCGATTTCCTCGAGCGGACCGTACGCTCACCTCACGTGGTGGCCGGGCGAGACGATTTCGTACCGTCCGATTGTCGAGTTACTCTCGTTTCCGATGATGAAGGTTGTGGCTACTTTCGGCGGGCATTGGATTCTCCTGGTCGGTCTTGCTACGGCCTATGGCTGGATTGCCGCGAGGCTTTGGTCTCTTGTGCGAGGCGCGGTGAGCGCTCGCCGCTGAGCCGCCAGCCCTTAATCTCCGTCGCTAGGTTCAGCGTCGGCTCGAGGGAGCCAGTAGCCGGGCCGTCGTTTGTCGTGGGCGAAGGCGAGGATGTGGATGGCCTCGGCGGTTTCGAGGTAGATCACGTGGTACGGAAAGCCTTCGACCGGCGCCCGCCGCGCCCCAATGTCGGAGGGAACTCTCGGGACAGGCGCTCCTGCTTGGGGAAAGCGGTGGATCTGGTCGAGAGTGGAATCCACAGAGGCGAGAAACCGATATCCCAAAGCGGGCCGACGTTCGTCGTACCAGCGGGCGGCGTGATCGAGTTCTTGACTGCCCTCGTCTTGTGCCCGAAGCGGCTTCTTCACCGTTTCGTTAGATTCGCCTCGGTTCGGCGACGCACATCATCCCAGGCAGTTCCGCTCGACTCTCCCCTGAGAACTCTCCGCGCACGCCGTTCGATTTCGGCTGCCCATGCGGCTTCCACGTCGGCCTTTTCCTCGGGAGCGGCTTCGAGGCTTTCGAGAAGCTCGACGGCAACGCTCGCGCGGTCGTCCGGTCCCAACTTCAAGGCTTCGTCCAGGACCTCTTTGACCTCGGCCATACGTTCAATTTTACCACTGTGGCCAGCGGCGGCTAACCGCGGCTCCAGGCCGTCTCCGAAAAAGCGGGCCTCCCGCCCGGCGCCTGGCGCGACCCCGACGCCCGCCTCTGGATCTTTCAAGCCGAAGTCTTCGGCGAATAGACCTCTCTCACCCCCTCTTCCCGCGGGAGACTCGTCCTCCGAAGCCTCGGCGAAGGAGGAGGGTCGGGGCCTGCGCTCCGAAGCTTCAGCGAAGGAGCGTGAGGGGGGAGCATGAAGCCCCGCCTCCCGCAGGAGGATAATCCGCATGTGGAGAGGAGAGAGTTTCATCCGGGTTCAGGCGGAGTTGGGTCACCGAAGGCCTGTTCGGCGCACTCGAATAAGACAAGGAGACGACATGAGGCAACAGAGCGGTCCGGGGATCGGGATCGCGTTCATCACCATCGGCGCGGCGTTCACCGCGATCGGCGCCTCGGGACACCGCGCTCCGTTTGCCGTTATTGGCGCGGCTTTCGCTGTCATCGGGTTGGTACTTCTGGTCCGTCAGCGTCGGGCAGATGGGTCCTAGAGTCGCCGTGGGAAGGCCCAACGTCCGCTGTAGCCGCGCGGGGGAAGGAGTGGCAGTTGTTCTGCCCGAAATGCGGTGACGAGTTCCGGGTGGGCTTTGCGGCCTGCCCGGATTGCTCGGTGTCGCTGGTCGAAGAGCTCCCGCGGCAGGAGGAGCCCGGGGCAACCGAGGGCGTTGAGTTGGTCACCGTGGCAACATTCCAAAACATGTTCGACGCCTCCGTTGCGAGGGGTGCGCTGGAGGCTGAGGGGTTGCCGGCGTTCATTCCAGGCGAGAGTCTCGGCGCGTTCTCGCAGGTGGGGCCGCGGCAGATATGGGCAGAACTCAAGGTCAGGGCGAGCGACCGGGATCGTGCGGTCGAACTCTTGAGGCAGGCGGGTCACCGGTGAATGCCGCTCGGTCCATCCCGCGGCTGCAGCGGACCCACCTTCGCCAAGGCTCCCTCCTCCGCCAAGGCTCCGGAGGACAAGTCGGCGGGCAGGCCCGCGCCGCGCGCTCGCCTCTGAGCCGCAAGCCGTTAGGCCGCTTTTTCATCAGCCTTCTTCTCTTGGCGAGTCCTGGAGTGGCTAAAGCGGCACAGGCAAGGGAGACCCCGACGCCTGGCAGAATCCTGCAGTGGACCAGGCATATTCGGCCAGCGTTCGAATCGGTTATCCGCGTCACGCTCGAGAAGCGGGACGGGAAGCCAGTGTTTCAGGTGTCGATAGGCGAGTCGCCGGTTTGCGCGGAACCGGTCCCGCCGGATCCACTACTGGACCGAGTCGCCCTTCTCCTGGCGACCCGTGGTGAACTGATAAGGGCAAAGGTCGGTGACCCGGCGCAGGCGTTCGTCGGATTGTCTCCGGACATCGAACACCTTGCGGCTGCGCAGCGGAAATATCGGGCGATGGTGCTGTCTCATCCGAATGTGCAGCGTCGGTTGATGCCACGCCTCCATCAGCTACTCGAGGCCTCTGACGCAGTGTGCCCGGACTGCCCCGGCCCGACCCGTTTGCCGGCATCGCGGAACATAGGTTACGCGGAGCTGATGCCCTACGTTTTGGCGCACCTGTGGCCTGTCGAGGTCGGCCCCGACGGAGGGCTTTCGATGCAGTTTTGTGCCGGCATCAATGGTGTTCAGGAGATGAAGGCTCCCGATCCTCTCCTCGTAGATGCCGGCTTCGATCTCGTGTTTGGTAACTGGGGTGCAATCGACGCCGCGACGCGAAACGCCAGGGACGCGGCAAGATCTCCTGAGTGCAAGAAGCTCGATTCGGAGGCCCGCGTTGCGTACGTTCGCGCGTACCTGGCAAGGGTCCTACCCTCCGAGACGCGATTTCAAGAGGCATTGCGACCGGCAATCCAGGCTTTGCCAGAAATCGGGCTCGCTTGCTCGGACTGCCCCTGACATGACCTTCATCACCACGCGGCCCAACCCGCGGTGGCAGCGGGCCCGCGTTGCGCGCTCGCCGCTGAGCTCTAAGCCGTTTCGGCGCTAGCACGCCCGTCACCCCAACCCTCTCCCGGTGGGAGAGGGAATCTGGAGGGGATTTGGAGAAGATGGGGCTACGGTTCCGGAACGGGAGGGGGCTTGATGGCTGCGGAGTAGAGGAGGAGGGCGGCGGCGACGGCGGCGTTCAAGGAGTCGACGGGGGGGCGCATGGGGATGGTGAGGCGGCGGTCGAGATAGCGGTAGGCGCCGGCTGGAAGGCCCGGGCCCTCGCCGCCGATGACTAGGACGGAGGACAGGGGCAAACCTGTCTCGAAGGGGTTCTCGCCTCCCGCGGACACGGCGCCGCAGACGACGCGCCCGGCCGCTTTCGCCTCTGCCGCGAAGGGCTCGAAGGAGACCTTGCCCGAGACAGGGATGCGCAGGACGCTGCCGGCGCTGCCGCGCACGGCGCGGGGATGGAAGAAGTCGGCGGAGCCGGGGGCGGCGGCGACACCCGCGGCGCTCGCGGCTTCGGCCACGCGCACGATCGCGCCGAGGTTGCCCGGGTCCTGAACGCCGAAGAGAAACACCACGGGGCCGGGGCGTCCGAGGATCTCGGCGGCCGGGACGTCGCGCCTCTTCGCGACAGCCAGAAGGTGCTGCGGCGTCTGCGTGTCGGCCAGACGCTCGCGGACCTTGCGCGAGACGAGCTGCGGGCGCGCTCTTGAAAGCGCCGCCAATCGCCCCGGGCGCACGCTGGCGTCGTGGAGGAGATGCTCCAGGGCCACGCCCGCGGCGACGGCGTCCACGAT
>JBOGJN010000021.1:0-16926 GCA_050745445.1 Thermoanaerobaculia bacterium | reverse complement strand
GAGCTGCCGCGACGTCAGCAAGGGGGTGTGCTTGATGTGCTGGGCGATTCGCGCTCGCGCCTCCTTGAAGTCGTCCAGGGTGAGGGTGAGCATTTCTCAGGCTAGCACTCTCGGCCAGTCGGGTGGCAGTCAATCATTGAATACGGAACGATTCCGCGCGCGCGCTCAACCATCGACGACGCAGAAGGGCCGGCACGGGACGGCCGGGTGTAGAGTTTGGCCGGGCGGCGCGAGCAAAAGGAGACATCGTGTATAACAAAGGCCTGACCCCATTCGTGTGCGCCGTGCTGATGGCGGTGGCTGCGGGTGGTCGTGCCGCGGAGGTGCGGGCGTGGAAGCCGCAGGGAATCTCGAGTCCGAAGTTCGAGTCCCACGCGGCGTTCGATCCCCGGACGGCCGACCTGTACTTCGTGCGGAGCTCGGCGGAGTTTCGCGGGTGGAAGATCCTGGTGAGCCAGTGCACCGCCTCGGGCTGGTCGGAGCCGAAGCCGCCGGCTTTTGCCGGGGACGGGGTCGAGGCGGACCCGTTCTTCACTCCCGACGGGCGGAGCCTGTACTTCATCTCGTCGCGCTCGGCGAATGGGGTGCCCCGGAAGGACCTCGACATTTTCCGCGTGGATCGCGATCAGAAGGGGGCGTGGGGCACCCCCGTGCGCCTTCCGGAGACCGTCAACTCTGCGGGCGCGGAGTGGTTTCCCCGGCCCTCGGCCGATGGGTGGCTCTATTTCGGATCCGACCGTCCGGGCGGCCATGGCAAGACCGATATCTGGCGCGCGCGAGAGAAGCCTTCTGGAGGATGGACGGTCGAGAACCTCGGCCCCTCGATCAACACGGCGGGCGACGAATACGAGCCGCTCCCCTCGCCCGACGGGTCGCGGCTGGTCGTCATGGCTGACGGCGCGCTCTACGAGTCCCGCAAGACGCGGGAGGGCTGGTCCCCGCGCGTGAAGCTTGGCCCCGAGGTCAACGCCGGCGAGATGCAGATCGGCGCCGTCTTCTCGCCGAGCGGAAAAACGATGCTCTTCTCGCGCGACACCAAAGGTCCCGACTCCGGCGAGTTCTTCGTCCTGCGCGAAGGCGATGAGCAGTGGCCGCCGGCGTGCCCAATCCCTGCGCAGACCTGACCCCGCCCGGCTCTCTGACCCCGAGGCTCTAGCGTCCCGGCTGATAGGGTTTTCCGTCGGCTGAACTGCTTCGGCTTCGACCTGGTGGACTCATCGAGGCTCAGTAGGCTGTCATATGGAATGCGGCTCCCGACCCACCAACAGACGCAGGGCCGACCGATGACGCCAGAAGAGATCGAGGCCGAGATCGAGAGGCTTCATGGGGCCGGGTTTGCCTGGGCGCTGGCCTGCTGCGGCCGGCGCCGGGAGGAGGCTGAGGACGTGCTCCAGACGAGCTACTTGAAAGTCCTCGACGGCCGGGCGCGGTTTGCCGGCCAGTCGAGCTTCAAGACGTTTCTCTTCGGGGTCATCCGCCGCACGGCCTCGGAAGAGCGGAGGCGAACCGCGCTGCGGGGCTTCCTGCTTATGCGATGGAAAAAGCCGGAAGCCGGTTCGTTCCGAGACACGGAGCCGGAAGAGCTGTTGACGCTCATCGCGGCGCTTACGCGGCTGCCGCGGCGGCAGCGCCAGGTGCTGGAGCTCGTCTTCTCCCTGGGGCTGACGGTCGAGGAAGCCGCGCAGGCGCTTTCGATCTCGGCCGGCTCCGCGCGTGTCCACTACGGCCGGGGCAAGAAGCGGCTGGCCGGCCTGATCGGCAAGGCAGGGCGCACGTGAGCCCGAGAGATCCCGACAGCGAGCTGGCCCGCCTCTTCGGGCAGCTACGCCGCGCGGACGAGGCCTCGGCGCCCGCTCTTCGAGAGCTCCTGGCGCGCCCGCGGGCCCGCAGGGCCGTACCCGCGCGAGCAGTGTGGCGAACGGTGCTGACAGCCGCCGCAGGCATCGCCGCGGCAGCCGCCGCGGTCTTCCTGCTTCGCACCCCGGCCGAGCCCGGTCTGCCCGCGGCCGCCCGCGAGCTTGCCGTATGGAAGTCGCCGACGAGATCCCTGCTGCGCACACCCGGGGCCGAGCTCCTCGCAAGCCTGCCCGTTCTTGCCTCCTCGGTCGAGGCCAATCTCGTAATCGAGAGCGCGCGCCGGACCCCGCCGGCAACGGCGGCGGCGGCCGCGCCGCCCGCCGTTCCAGACAAATGAAAGGAGTCGGAACATGAGTCCCAGAAGCGCCCGGAGATCCTTTGCCTCGCTCATTCTCCTCTTCCTCTCGGCCACGGCCGCGTCGGCCCAGGCCGCGGCGGCAGGCGACGACCCGTTTGCCCGCTACCTCTTCCCGCCCGACAAGATCATGGGTCACGCGCTCGAGATCGGGCTCGAGGACGCGCAAAAGACCGCGATTCGTAACGAGGTGCAGAAGGTCCAGCCGAAGTTCCTCGACACCCAGTTCGAGCTGCAGGCCGAGGCGGAGAAGATGACCAGGCTGGTCCAGGAAAAGCTCGTCGACGAGGCAAAGGTCCTCGCCCAGGTAGATCGGATCCTCGCCCTCGAGAGGGAGATCAAGAGGACGCAGATCTCGCTGCTCGTCCGGCTCAAGAATGTCCTCACACCCGCGCAGCAGGCCAGGCTGACCGAGATTCAGAAGGCCGGCGGAAAATGAGGGTCCGGCTGAGGGCTACCCGGCTGCCGGGTCCAGCCGCTGCGCGAGCCAGCCGACGGCGAGCTCTTCGGCCCAGTACACCGGCCGCCACGGACCGGTTCCGCCGATGAAGCCGATGTGGCCGCCCTTGGCGGTCGTGCGAAAGTCGATGGACGGCGAGGCCCTCCGGCGGGCCTGCGGCAGGACGGAGGGGGGCAGGAAGGCATCGTCTTCGGCCGAGATGCACAGCGTGGGCGTCGTGATGCGGTCGAGGAAGTTCAAGGAAGAAGACCGCGCGTAGTAGTCCTCGGCTCCCGCAAAGCCGTGGAGAGGCCCCGTGGCCGCGTCGTCGAATTCCCAGAACGTACGGCTCCTGCGAACGCGCTCGAGATCGAGCCGTGCGGTGGCCTCGGGAAAACGCCGCGCGACGTCGCAGGCCTTCGGGCGCAGCGTCTTAAGAAACTTTTCACAATAGAAGAGGCCGATCCAAGTCTCGAGATACCGGGAGCCCGCCGCCAGGTCGTACGGCGTCGAGACGGCCGCCGCGGCGGCGACGCGCCGCTGGCCGGGGTTTTCACCCAGCCACTTGAGCAGCACGTTGCCGCCCAGCGAGACGCCCGCCACGAAAAGCGGTGTGGCGGGCTCTCGCGAGCAGAGTGTGGCCACGATGAAATCGAGGTCCGTCGTTTCGCCCGAGTGGTAGAGGCGGGGGCGCGCGTTGGGCAGCATCCGGCCGAGCTTCTGGGGATCCCGGGCGCAGGAGCGGAAGTTCAAGGCCGTGCCGCGCCAGCCGCGGCGAGCCGCGATCGACAGCATGCCCTGGACGTAGACGGAATAGGAGCTGCCTTCGAGCCCGTGGACCAGAAGCAGGCGCGGCGCGCCGGAAGGCCCGTCCAGGTGGTCGAGCACGAGGGTGTCGCCGTCCTGTGTCGCGACGACCTCCCGCCGCATCGGGACCTGACGCCGCGGGCGTGTCAACCTGCCCCACATCGTCTGCAGGTGCGGGCCCGGGACCCACCAGGCGGGTGTGAAAGAATCCCCTGCTCGATTCGAGGAGGTGGACATGAGGAATCCCCTGCGCCTTGCGGCCGCTCTCGTTGCCGTTCTCGCCGCCGCGGCTGCGGCGCCGGCTCCGGCCGCCGATTTCACGGTGCCCGTGGAGTATTACAAGCTCGGCAACGGACTCAAAGTCGTTCTCTCCAGAGACCCGTCTTCGCCCAAGGCCGTCGTCGCCGTTTACTACGGCATCGGCTTTCGCATCGAGCCCAGGGACCGGACCGGGTTCGCGCATCTCTTCGAGCACATGATGTTCCAGGGCTCGGAGAACCTGGGCAAGATGGAGTTCGTCAAGCTCGTGCAGTCCAACGGGGGCATCTTCAACGGCTCCACGCGCTTCGACTTCACGAACTACTTCGAGATCGTTCCCTCCAACACGCTGGAGACGGCGCTCTGGGCCGAGGCGGACCGGATGCGCGGCCTCGCCATCACGCAGGACAACCTCACCAACCAGCAGGGCGTCGTGAAGAGCGAAGTCCGCGTCAACGTGTTGAACCAGCCCTACGGCGGCTTTCCGTGGCTCGACATGCCGCAGTACGCCAACACTGGACGTCCGAGAGCGTCGCGGCGTCCAGGTCCTTCAGATCGCCATAGAAGTTGTGGGCGTGGCTCTACCAGGCGCTCGTCCAGAAGGCCGAGGGCGCAGGCGAGGGCGAGAACCGCGAAATTCTCCATCGTCGTCGTGGGCGACCGCAAGGTCGTGGACGAGCAGGTCGCCCCGTACGGCAAGACGGGCGCGTAAGCCCGGGAGAACTTGGCGAAGACCAGCGAGCGGATCGCCGGCTACTGGCGCGAGATCTGGGTCGCGCCGGGGCCGCAGTTCGCCGATGCCGCCTACCGCGGCGAATTGCTCGCGTCCCGCATGCGGATCGCGATCATCCTGCTCGTCATCTGGATCCCGCTCTGGACCTACCTGCGCCGCCCGGTTCTCCAGCACCGGCTGGGCCTGGCGGCCGGCATTCTGGCGCTGCTGGAAGCCGTGCTCGTTCTGCTGCTCGTCCGGCGCCGCCTGTTTGTCCAGGGGATGGGCTTTGTCAGCATTTTGCTCGACATCTCGCTCATCTCGGGTGTGCTCGGCTTCTTCCTGCTCTTCGCAATGCCCTCGATCGCCGTCAACAGCCGGATCGTCTACCCGCTCTATTTCTTCGCGATCATGGCGTCGAGCCTGCGCTACGACGCCCGCATCGGCATCGTCGCCGGCGCCGCGGCCGCCCTGCAGTACACCGCCATCGTGCTCTGGGCCGCGCGCTCCTGGCCGCCCAACCCCGCCGACGACCCGTCGGCGTCCTACGGGACGCTCGACTGGAGCGACCAGGTCGGGCGCATCCTGCTGCTCGGCATCGCCGGCGTTCTCTCGGCCCGGTTCGTCGTGCGTTCGCGGCAACTGCTGCTGCTCTCGACTCGCGATCTCTTGACGGGTGTGGCCAACCGGGGCTTCTTCGACCTGCGCCTTTCGGAAGAGGGCGAGCGCGCCGCCAGGCTCGGCAGGCCAGTCGCCGTGGCGATGCTCGATCTCGATCACTTCAAGGACTTCAACGACGCTTTCGGCCATTCGACGGGCGACGATCTCCTGCGGCTGCTCGCGCGGCAGCTGCGGGACTTCTTCCGCGCGATCGACGTGGTGGCGCGCTATGGGGGCGAGGAGTTCGCCGTCATCCTCCCCGACGGCGGCGCCGAGGAAGCCACGGTGCGCCTCGAGGAGCTGCGCCGGAAAGTCTCGGAGCTCGCGATCCCCGTCCCCAACGGCCCCCCGGCTGGAGTCACGGTCTCGATCGGGGTCGCCGCCTGGCCCGGAGACGGCGAAACCATCGAGGGCGCCCTCGCCGCCGCCGACCGCCGCCTCTACGACGCCAAACGCAAAGGCCGCAACCGCGTCATCGGCCCCACCACCCGCCCCACCTCGCCGTAGCGCCGTCTACTGAAATGAGGATATCTCCCGCTTGATAGGCTTGTCGCGACAATCCTCTATTAGGAGGAGTGTGGGAATGATGCTCTGCAGAAGGGTCTCGGTCGCCCGAAAGCCCCTGCTGTTCAGGCTCTTGGGCACGGCTATCCCGGTCCTCGTCCTGGCCGTGCCCGCCCCATCCGCTGCGGAGGGGCCCTCCCAAGTCTCCGAAGTGGCGCTTTCCCATCCGTTTTTCAGCCCATCCCTCGGCCAGAAGATGCGGATTTCGCTCGTCGTGGGCGCTCCCGGCTCTCTGACCCTGCTCATTCTCGACCGTGACGGCTTTCTCGCGCGGAGGCTCGTTTCGGATCAGGCGGTCACAAAGGGAAAGGTCGCCTTCGATTGGGATGGTCGCGACGACTCCGGCCAAATCGTTCCGGACGAAGCCTACTCCCTGAAGATGGATCTCGGACCGCACCAGCAGGGCGGCATTTATTTCCCCGCCAACACCACGGCCGAGCCGTTGCCGCCGCTGCGCGCAGTCTACGACCGAATCACCAGCGTCCTCTCGTACAAGCTTCCTGTCCCAGCGCGAGTCCACATCCAGGCCGGGAGCGCGCGGGTCGACCGGACCGGCGCGACTCGCGGGCCGGTGCTCAAGACTCTGGCCAATCGCGAGCCGCGTGCGGGCGGCCAGGTGATCGAGACCTGGAACGGCTGGGATGAAAGCGGCACGATCCGGGTTTCCGAGCTGCCGGACTTCAGAGTGGCCATTGCGGCCACGCCCCTTCCCGAGAATTCGATCATCGCCGTTGGAAATCGCGGACGGCAGTTCTTCGACTGGGTGCGAACGCGGGCAGGTCGGTCGCTCTTGACTGCCACTTCTACGGATCACGCTCATCACCGGGGGCTGGCGAGCATCGACGATGTCGCTCCGCGGCTTCAGCTTCAACCCAAGAACGCAACCTGGTCCGCGCCGGGGAAGGTCTGGCTAACGTCCGAGAAGGCGATGGCCCTTGGCGCGTCTGTCGAAGGACCTACAGCCAAAGCCTTTCTGCGTCACCCCGCCAAGCTGATGATCTTTTTGGATCTGAAAAACTTCCAGACGTTGACGTTACCGACAAGTGGTGCCGGTCCATCGATCATCGTTCCCATGACCGGGCTGGCCCCTGGCCCTCACCAGCTCACCGTGAATTGGGTGAGCGACTACGGACCAGTCACGGTCAATTCCGTGCTCTTTGAAGTCAAGACACCGCTGGACACCAGGTCGGGCTCCAAATAGCAGGAGCTGTTCGGCGAAGCTTATGGAGAACTTTCCAATGATGGCCTCGGGGTGTGGCCGACCTTCTGATCCCGAGGGCAAGTGCGCCCGCGACGCGCGGCGTGAATCACGAGGACTGCGGGCACCCTTGCTCGCAGGGATGCTATTCGGCTTTGGCACCCTGCTCCCCGCACAAACGATCTTGAACCCGACGGTGGATTCCTTTGTTCGGGACGGAAGCTCCGCCAACAATAATTACGGAGTCGCTTCCACGCTGGAGGTGCGGACCAGCTCGGCTGGCAACAATCGGGACGCGTACTTCAAGTTCGTTCTTTCCGGTATTGCCAACGTGGGGAGCGCCAGGCTGCGGATCTACGCGGCCTTGTCGGCTTCGGGCATGGTCCGGGTCAACTCCCGGGAGGCCGCTACCGGCAAGCCGGAGCTGGTGGTCGCGGGGAACAGTCCTCCGACGGTGAGCATTACGAGCCCCGTCAATGGGGCGACGTTTACGGCCCCGGCCGACATTCCGATCACCGCGACCGCATCGGACAGCGACGGCAGCGTGGCCAAGGTGGACGTCACCGTATCACGGCCAAGGCCACCGACAACCTGGGTGCGACAACGACCTCCGACGAACAGTCCTCCGACGGTGAGCATTACGAACCCCGTCAATGGGGCGACGTTTACGGCCCCGGCCGACATCACGCTTGACGCGACTGCTTCGAATAGCGACGGAACGATCAGCAAGGTCGAGTTCTTCCAGAATGGCTTCTACCTGGGCGAAGACACCACGCCTCCGTACAGCCTGACACTGAGCGGCGTCTGGGCGGGCAGCTACGCCCTGACCGCCAGGGCGACAGACAATTCCGGAGATTCGACGACCTCGGCCGCGGTCAACGTCATCGTGAACAGTTCTCCGACGGTCAGCATCACGAGCCCCGCTGCAGGCACGGTGTTTGCGGCTCCCGCCAACATCCCGATCACCGCGACCGCCTCTGACAGCGACGGCAGCGTGGCCAAGGTGGAGTTCTTCCAGGGAGCGACCAAGCTGGGCGAGGCCCTAAGCAGCCCATATAGCTATACCTGGGGCCGCGTAGCCGCTGGCAGCTACAGCCTGACAGCCAAAGCCACCGACAACCTCGGGGCGACCACGACCTCGACCGCGGTCAACGTCATCGTGAACAGTCCTCCGACGGTCAGCATCACCGGCCCCGTCAATGGGGCGACGTTTGCGGCCCCGGCGAGCATCCCGGTCACCGCGACCGCCTCTGACAGCGACGGCAGCGTGGTCAAGGTGGAGTTCTTCCAGGGAGCGGCCAAGCTGGGCGAAGACGCCACGAGCCCCTACAGCTTTCTCTGGTCCGGCGCGGCCGTTGGCAGCTACTCGCTGACGGCCAGGGCCACCGACAACCTCGGGGCGACCACGACCTCGACCGCGGTCAACGTCACTGTATCGACGAACAGTCCTCCGACGGTGAGCATCACGAGCCCCGCTGCAGGCACGCTGTTTGCGGCTCCCGCCAACATCCTGATCACCGCGACCGCCTCTGACAGCGACGGCAGCGTGGCCAAGGTGGAGTTCTTTCAAGGGGCTACCAAGTTGGGGGAATCCACAACGAGCCCCTACAGCTTTCTCTCGTCCGGCGCGGCCGTTGGCAGCTACAGCCTGACAGCCAAAGCCACAGACAACCTGGGCGCTCTCACCACGTCTGGTGCCGTGAGTATCACTGTTAATTCGACTGGCGTACCCACGCAAGTCTCGGGCACGATCTCGACGAGTACGACCTGGACAGTCGCCGGCAGCCCCTATGTCTTGACCGGCAGCGTCAACGTTTCGGGTTCGCCGGCACCGACGCTGACGATACAGGCTGGCGTCACGGTGAAGGGCAATTCGGGATCGAATCTGGTGGTGAGCTGGCCGTCGGGCGGCGTGCTGGTGGCCAACGGCACGGCTCCTTCGCCGATTCTCTTTACGGCGAACGGCTCGACGACGCCGGGGTTCTGGGCCGGGTTGTACCTGGGCAGCAACACCCCGACGGCGAGTCAGATTTCCTACGCGACGGTGGAGTACGGCGGTCTGGCTTCCCTGAGCCGCGGCGGGATCTACATCGAGAACACCTCGCCGACGATCGACCACGTGACCGTCAGGAACAGCTTGATCGCCGGAATCACGGTCAACGGCGGCTCGCCTTCGGTTACGAGCTCGACGTTCTCGAACAATTCGGGGCCCGCGATCACTCTGACCGCAAAAACCACGCTGGGCTCTTGCTCCGGCCTCGTCGCCACCGGAAACACCATCGATGGAATCGAGATGGGTGGCGCGACAGTCGACGTCAATACCACCTGGAAGAACACGAGCCTTCCCTTCATCGTGACAGGGGCGGTCTACGTCGAGAAGAACGGCACGCCCACGCCCGTTCTCACCATCGAGCCGGGAGTCACGGTGAAGTTCAACGCCGGGCTCACGCTCAAGGTCGGCAGCGGCTACCCCGGGACGCTTTCGGCTGTCGGCACCTCGGGCCAGCCCATCACATTCACCGCCAACTCGGGCAGCCCCACGGCTGGATTCTGGAACAGCCTTCTTCTCGGCGCCGGCGTGACCGCCACCACCATCGCTTACGCCACCGTGAGTTATGGAGGCAGCACCGCGTACACGTACGGCGGTGTCACCGTGGAAGGCTCCGCTCCGACCCTCGACCACGTCACCCTGAGCAACAACGCGTACGCCGGAGTCCGCACCAACGGAGCAACGCCGACCATCGCGAACTGCGCTTTCTCGGGCAATACAGCGGGCATCGTGAACCAGACTCCAACGGTCTTGCTCGATGCGAAGCTGAATTGGTGGAACGCGACGTCCGGGCCCTCGGGGTCCGGCCCGGGATCCGGCCAATCGATAACGGGCGGGGTCCTCTTCGATCCGTGGCTCACCGCTTCGGCCTCGTCGCCCGAGTACATCAGCGCCGCGGCCTACACCAACGGAAAGTTCAATCCGTCGGCTGCTTCAGCCGCCTGGAGCCTCAGCAGCAGCCAGAGCGCGAGCTGGACGCTGATAGTCTCCAACAGCCAGAGCCAGGTCGTTCGAACCCTCACCGCCTCGGGCCTGACGGCAGCGCTCTCCTGGGACGGCGACAACGGCTTCGGAGTCCTGCAGCCGGACGGGACGTACACCTACACGATCCAGGCGACGTCGGGCAGCTCGGCCACGCCCGCGAGCGGCCGCGCCTTTGTGGACTCCACCTTGCTCGTGAACATCACATCACCCACACCCAATCAGACTCTTTCGAACGTCTACCAGAACGGCGTCACGGACGTTCTCGTCGTCGGAACTGTCAGAATGGCCGGCCTCACGAGCTGGGCACTCGAGTACGGCCCCGGCTCCTCACCGTCGTCCTGGACGACCATAGCAAGCGGAACGCTGGCCGTCGTCGCGAACACCGTCGGAACATGGGCCACCGGTTCGGTCGCCGCTGGGCTCTACAGCTTGCGCATGCGGGCCTACGACGATCAGGCGAACATCTTTTCGGTATCGCAGCCTGACACGGTCGGGAACTTCAGCGCCAGCCAGAACGGCTCTGAGCTCAACGCAGCGTCGGGCGGAAGCATTAGCTACACGTCGGTCCTCCCATTCACGCTGACCGAGAACCTCGTCATCCGCAACCTGGCTGGACAGACCGTTCGGACCCTCTTCAACGCCCAACGCTCTGCCGGTACGTTTACGGATGTGTGGAACGGCCGCAACGACGCAGGCGTCTTGGTGCCGAATGGCACGTATGCGTACGTCGCGACGGTCTCGGACGGCAACAACTCGCTCGTCTGGGACCTGAGTTTGCCGCCGAACAATCCGACGGGTTGCGTCGGGACTGTGCTTGGGGAAAAGAGCTGGTCCACCAGCTGGGACCCATTCAACAACATCCCCTACGTCGTGACCTACGGCCTGACCGCGCCCGAACACGTCCAGATCTGGACCTGCAGGGGTTTCGCATGCCTCGGAAATTCGTATGTGGCCAAGATCTACGACAGCTACGACCACACCGGCGATCACACTTTTACATGGATGGGGACCGATTCCTCCGGTCGCTTCCTGCCGTTTGCCGGACACCTGCAGATCTGCCGTTGCTTGAGCCCGGCGCTGTCGCCGAACTACGCGATCGTGTACGGGACGGCGCCTACGATGGGAAGTGTTCGAATGACGCCCGCCGTCTACGATCCCACCCGCGGGAGCCAGTCACTCGACTTCGAGGTGGGCAGCGCCGTCGGAGGTCTCGGAGTGACAGTCCAGATCGTCAATCAGGCCAGCGCTTCGGTGTTGCGTACTTTCACTCAGGCCCTGTCCTCCGGACACGCCACGCTGACATGGGACGGTCGAAGCGACAACGGGCTTCTCGTGGCGCCCGGCTACTACACGGCAATCGTAACTGTAAACGACGCTTTAGGCAGCCGCGCGGTCCTCCACGGGATCACGACGGTCATGTACTGAGGATGCTGAACATGCAACCTTCGAGAAGACGGGCCTCGTTTCCTTCCTGCCTGGACCCACGGAAATGGCTCGCCGCCGTATTGGCAGCCGGTGCCCTCCTCGGGAGCTGTGGGGCGGCGAGCGGCGTTCAGGTCACTCCGTTCTGCACCGTCCCGATTCCTCCAACCAGCCCGCCCCAGCCTCCAGAGCCGTCCTATTGCACACCATGCACCTGTACGGGCTCGCCCTGTTACGTTGCCTCGGGTTCGTTTCAGTTTAGCTCGACGGATCTCTCGATTCCGACCGCGGGGCTTCCGTTAGAGGTGACCCGCTCGTATCGCAGCGCGATCTTCATCGACGGGCCGATGGGATACGGTTGGACGCCCAGTTTTCTATCGAAGATCTTGCTGACGCTCTACCTCTATGCCCCGCCCAGCACCTACACGCGGCTGGCCTACCTGCTGATGCCGGACGGCACGCGACTAACCTTCGGGGCAAACAGCGACGGCACGTTCTCGCCACCGACTGGCAGGTACGACTCGCTGGTTCAGAACACGGACGGAACCTGGGAATTGACGCTCCAGCGCAGCCGCACCCGCTACCGCTATGGCACCGACGGGACCCTATCGGCCGCAGTGGACGAGTTCGGCAACACGTTGACTTTTAATTACGATGGTGCCGGGCGCCTTCAGCGCATCGCGGATACCTCAGGCACAGGCCGCTACGTGGACGTCTTCTGGGGCGCCGACGGGCGCGTCAGCGCGGTGCGAGACCACTCGGGCCGGCAGGTCCAGTACTCCTACAACGGCCAGGGCGCGCTGACTTCGGTTGTGGACCCGGCGTCGCGCACAACTTTCTATGCGTACACGACTGGTCGCTACGCACCGCTCCTAACCCAGGTCTCGGACCCCTGGACCCGTGCCGTGACCACCGTTTCCTACGACAACGGCGATCGGGCTCGGACTTACACTGACCGGGGCGAGACGTACACCTTTACGTACAACGTAATCGTTCAAGTGGGCCCTCCCCTTATCGTCGCAACACGCAAGCAAGACTCCGCCGGGCAGCGCTTCGACTACACGTTTGCGATGAACGCCCTCATCACCGACAGGCCGACCAGCCTTGGCGGTGTTGCCGTGCATACCGACTACTACTCAGACGGCAGCGTCCAGCAGGTGACCGACCAGGTCGGCGTCAAGACCTACTACACCTACAACACGCAGGGCAGCGTCACGAGCGTGACGCGGGACTACCAGGGAAGCCAGGCCGTGCGCTTCGACTACACATACGACACGAACTTCCCGGAAAAGGTCGCGTCCATTACGCCGCGGGACCCGGCCACGGGCCTGGTCAATCCGGATTGGCAGGCCTGGCGATATGACTACTACCCGCCCGGCAGTCCGGCGCCTGGCGCTCTCTTCCACGTCTACCGCGTGCAGAACGACGGGGCGACCCTCGATACGCTCACGACGTACGAGTACAACGCCAAAGGCCAGGTGACGAAGGTCACGCGCCCGCTCGGGGGCGCCACCGACTACGGTTACGATTCGCTCGGGAATCTCGCAACCGTTACGGCCCCCGCGAACAACGACGCCGGAACCCGGCCCGTCGCGACGTACGGCTACGACGCCGTCGGCCGCGTGACGTCGGTGACGGACCCACTCGGCCACGCGGCTGCCTACACGTACGACGGACTCGACCGGGTGCTCACGGTCGTCCTTCCCCCACCCTCATCCGGTTCGACTCTCAACTTCACGACGACATACGGTTACGACAGCTACGACACGCTGACCGGCCTCGTCTTCACCAGCGTCACGGACCCGAACGGCCAGGTCACCCGCCAAGGCTACGACCAATTCGGCCGGCTGGTTCGAGCCATCGACGCGATGGGCAACCTGACGCGCTACGCCTACACGCGCGACATGCTGGCCTCGATCACGGACGCCAACGGCAACGTCACGAGCTATGGCTACGATGTGGCCAAGAGACTGGCCAGCACGACCTTTCCAGACGGCGCCGTCGAGACCTACACCTACTTTTACGACAACCTTCTGCATCTCAAGACCGACCGAAGGAATCAACAGCAGGAGTATCGCTACGACAGCCTCAAGCGGCTCCAGGTCCGTTTCGCGCCGGGCGGTTTCTCGGCAACCTATACCTACCAGGGCCAAAAGCTCACACAGGTATCCACGGCCCTACCAACCGAGACCGTCCTCTTTGCGTACGATTCGTCGTACCGCCTCGCGAGCGACACGCAGGGATCGCGCGGAACCCTCAACTACCAGTACGACGCGGAGGACCGCGTCGCCAACTACATGGTCCAGGGCGGACCCACGGCAACCTACAGCCACTACCCGGATGGCTCTCTCAAGACCATCGTCTGGAGCCCCGTCTCGGGACAATTCCAGTACGCCTACACCCTTGCTGGCCAATACCAGGCGGTCACGTTCCCCAACGGCCAGGCGCGCAACTACTCCTACGACGACCAGGGCAGGCTGCTGCAGCTCGCCAACCTGGCCCCCGGGGGCGGCAACCTCGCCACCTACGCCTACGGCTACGACCTGAACTACACGACTGGGGCGTACAATCGGCTCGGGCAGAGGGTATCCATGACCGCCACGGTGCCGAGCCAGGGCTTGAACAACCACGTGACGACTTACGAATATGACCCGATGTACCAGCTGACCAAGGCTACGTACCCCAACGTCGCGCCGTTCAACGGCGAAGTGGCTTCCTGGACGTACGACTCGATCGGCAACCGGCTCACGAATACGGTCAACGGTTCGACCCAGAGCTACACCTACCAGAAGATCGGGGCCAACCCGACCAACTGGCAGCGGCTGCTCTCGGACGGCTCCAACTCCTACACCTACGACGCCAACGGCAACACGGCGACGAAGACCGGCCTGACCTTCGGCTGGAACTACGACGACCGGATGACCTCGATCTCAGGGACAACGACGGCCAGCTACGCCTACGACTACGAAGGCCGCCGCCGCCAGAAGACCGTGGGCGCCTCGACCAGCAACTATTTCTACAGCGGTCTGAATCTCATCCAAGAATCCGGTGCGCCGCCCTCGGACTACCTCTTTGGCCCCGGCATCGACGAGCCCCTCGCGATGAGCCGCAGCGGGCAGATCTACTACTACTCTGTCGACAGCCTAGGGTCTGGCGCCATCGTCACGAATGCCTCAGGAGCCGCCCAGGACACCTATCTGTTCGACGCCTGGGGCCAGACGCGCAGCCAAACGGGCAGCCTAGCCAACCCGTTCAACTACACGGGCAGGGAGCAGGGCGAGGCCGGCACTCTCTTCTACCGCGCTAGATACTACAGCCCGGGTATAGGAAGATTCCTCTCCGAGGACCCGGCCCGCCGAGGGCCTAGCGTTTACAGCTACGTTGGCGCCAGCCCAGCATCCTTTACTGACCCCGCTGGCCTTACTAAGGCACAGGTCTGTTGCCGTCCGCTGGGCGGCTTTTCGCTCAGTTTCGACAGCTTCGATCATCACTGCTTCATCCGGGTCATTACGGACAATGGCGTACCGATTACTTACAGCTTGTTTCCGGATCCCGGTTCCTTTCCTAACGGGACCGGGTGCCCCCACATCAACGACCCGCGCGATCAGAACGCAACCGGGAATCTCGACTGCGCTACGACTGAGTGCGTCGACCCCAGATGCATTTCAGAAGCGACCCAGAAGTACCCTTGTGGTGGGGCCTATCGGGCTAGGACTGGTCCAAATAGCAACACCTTTGCTTCACATGTCGCGAAGACGTGCAACCTCGCGACGCCCCTTTTCGCAAATCCGACGACTGCACCTGGCTGGGGCGCGCCACCACCGACGGGACCCGCCAAATGAGAGGTTCCAGGTTAGTCGCGCCGTTGACCCTGGCGCTACTCTACGGCGCCATGACTGCTGGAGCCGTCTTCTGGATGGATCGAGGCGGTAACCCGTCAGGTGGGCTGGCATTCGCGCTTGATCGGATCCCGCGGGAGGTGGCGCTGACACTCGGCGGTAGCGATCCTGCTACCATGCCGGCTCTCAACGCTTTCCTGGCAGCCATCTTTGTTTTTCTCGTCGCCTTACCCCTTTTGGCGTGCTCGAATCGATCCTATACCGGGAACGACGGGAACTGGCACCGGGCCGTGCCAGCAATCGGTGTCTGCCTTCTTCTACTCTTCGAGATTGTGAGCCTAGCGCTCGGCGAAGCCCCGAGATACGCGTTAGGTAGCCTTCGCTACAAGCTGTTTCTGCCTTGGCACGCAGTCGCGTTAGGGCTCACGGCCGCGTACGTGGCGTGGCTATTGAAAGCCGACATTCCGAACTGGGTACGCAGAGTTTACTGGCTCACGCTATTTGGAATGTCACTCTTGGTCCTCTTCCCGATCACCGACGCATTGTAAGAGTGGCAAAAAGCACGCCGGGAGTCAGGTTCCTCTCGGAAGACCCTCTGGGTTATGCCGCAGGAATCAACCTTTACGCATACGTCTACTCGGACCCAATCGCTGCCAAGGACCCTCGGGGATTGGTCGCCGTCTGCAGCGGCGTACCGGACGCGACTCCGGGTGTTTTCGACTTCACGGATGCCTGCCACAAACACGACAATTGCTATGGCACCTGCGGACGCAGCAAGCCGGAGTGTGACTGGGACTTCTATGAGAACATGAGGGCTGAATGCGCACGTCAGGCTACGCGCGCTGGAACTGCAACCGGATCGCAGAGACCTACTACTACGGCGTAGACCACTTTGGCGGAACCTTCTACGACGCGGCGCAGAAGAGTTCGAGGTGCCTGCCATGCCGCGCAACACCACCTCCACCGCCGCCGACGCCGATTCCACCGCGCTACTCAACCCAGTGAACCGCCGGTTGGTAGCTGCCCGGGCCTTATCCAGAGCTAGTTGAAAGGTCAGGTAATGCAAGACACAGATCACCATGCAGACGGGCGTTTTTGGGGGACGATAGCCTTCGGGTTCGTAGTTCCAGTTCTCCTTGTTGAGCTCGCTGCCGCGGTCCTGGTTGGCAGCCGATCCTTTGGTCAAGCCTTGGCCGACCTTCCGAGAATCTGGTTCGCACCCGGTCACGGTCTCTTCGTGATCGTACTGCTGACGGCCATTCCGTTCGTGGTGCTGGCTTTCGTGATACGAAGCGAGCTCCGAAGTCGTGCCAACGAGGTGGCCGACGCACGCATTAGGAGCACCGCCCGCGTTGTCGGGGCCGCGGCCTTCGTAACCGGTTTTGTCCTGGCGGTTCAGATGGGTATCTGGATGAGGACATATGGGACCGGGAGGAGCGTATCCACGGCAGGCATCGGCCTTTACCTACTACCCTTCGAGGCCTTGCTCGTCCTTGCAGTTGGGTACTACGTGGGTGGGCTAGCCGGATGGGCGGTAGCTCGTTTGCGGAGGCGAGTCAGCTCTCGGCCAGTGGCTTAAACGTTTCCGGTCCTTTCACTCGCGCCTCGCGCCGTAGTTCCGTGCCTGGGGGTCCCGCGCCGCTCGCGCGGGCGATGGTTGGCCACCTCGGAATGATCTACGGGCGCATCCCGTATCGTCGAACGGCGGAGTTCTTCCGGCGGGACGGCTCGACGCTCGCCCGGGACATCCGGGGATTCGAGCAAAACCTCCGGGAAACGAG
>JBOGJN010000020.1:0-7783 GCA_050745445.1 Thermoanaerobaculia bacterium | reverse complement strand
AACCGCAAATGGCACTTGAACTTGAGAACGGTGCGAGCCGTTGTCGACGGTGTGACGCGGCGTGTGAGGGCCTGCACGCGCTGCATCCGGTCGGGCAAGCTCGTGAAGCCGGCCGGGCGTGCGGCAAGAACCTAGGCGTTGATCCGCGGGTCCGGCAGAGTGTCTCGGGCCGGTACGCGACCCTAGTGCGAATCGCTAGTGGTCTTGCCAGATGCGCCCGGAGCCGTCGGCATCTGCCTCGTGGGCACGCGGCGGATCTCGGACAGGGCCGACTCCGGCAGACGGCCGCCGTCTCCGGGCTGCAGAGAAACTGGAGTCCTTCTGTGAGGGCCGGAGGGTGACGCCGGACGAAGGCCTCGCGTGCGCGCGGAGGCACCCTCCCTCAGACGGACTCGGGCATCCGGCCGGAGCGCGGCACGCGAGGTGGCCGGCGGCAGGACCCCCGGCCCGCCTCGAAAACACACACTCCGTCCCTCACGCCATGGCAAAGAAACTTTAGGGACACGACACTAGGGGTCGCGCCGGGCCCGCGCGATCACGTCGTCTCGCTGCCGCTTCAGCACGGATTGCGAGTTCCGGAACTTCTCCACGACGCGTTGGGAAAGCGCGTCCCCGGGTAAGAGCCCCTCGACAAAGTCTTCGACCCGGCTGCGTCTGGCCAGAAGCCCGGAAAACGTCTGCGCCCACGTTGTGTTGCGCTCCAGCGTCCGGCCGCTCTGGTACTCCACCAGCGGCAGGTCGTCCCGATGAGGCTCCACCCCTTCGACGAAGCCGCTCACGTCCTGCGGCGCCAGGAGCAGGTAGGAGAGCAGCTCCGCGGGATCCGCGGCGCCGATCCGGGACAGATCTTGTTGAACCTTCCACTCGCCAACGCGCCGTCGGAAATCCTCGAGCCGGACCGTCTTTTCCGGCGTCGCGAGCACGATCGTGAACGGGTTCTCGAGGGAATGGGCATACCAGATGCTGACGTTCGGAAAGACGTCTCGAAAGGCCCGTACGATCGAGCGGTAGTTCTCCGGCAAGAGCGAATACATGGGCAGCCACATGGAGATGACGCCTCCGGGCTTCAAGCGCCTGGCGCAGAGCCGGAAGTAGTCTTCCGTGTACAGGGAGCCGTTTCCCGCGTACCGCGGATGGATCGAGTCGGAGAGGATGATGTCGAAGGATTCCGGGCTCGCGAGCACGAAGTTCCGGCCGTCGTTGATCGTGAGCCGGACGCGCGGGTCCGAGAGGACGCCGTGATTGACACCCCGAAAGTAGCGAGCCGCGACGTCGGCGACCTCCGGGGAGATCTCCACGACGTGGATCTCGGAGACCGGATGCAGGGACACCGAATACGCCGTCCCCCCTGACCCCAGCCCGATGTGCAGAACCTTTTCCGGGTCTTCGCAAAAGGCAAGCGGCAGGTGCGCCTGGAGTTTCTGGACGACGACCAGGTCCGGCGAGGTGCCGGCGACGTTGACGCCGTTCAACTCGAGCGACAGAGCCGGGGGGTAGCGCTTGACCGCGACCGTCGCGGTGACATCCTCGTGGAAAAAGACGAGATCCTTGCGCGGCACATCGGAAAGAACGCCGGCGGAGAGAATGACGCTGTCCCTGGGCGGCACGAAGGCCAGAGCCAGAAATGCCGCCGGTGCAAGCCTCATGACCCAGCTCTTCGGACACGCAAGAAGCGCCACGGCCGTCGCGAGAAGCCCCGTGGCAAGCAAAGAGTTCTGCGAGCCAAGGGCCGGGATTGCGGCAAAACCCGCCAGAAGCGAGCCCCCGATTCCGCCCAGGGTATTGGCCGCGTACACGGCGCCGACATCTCGAGGCGCCGAGACGGAAGACCGACTCGCGGCCTGCAGGAGCAGCGCGAAGGTCAAGCCCATGAGAAACGTCGGCGCAAGCAGATAGAGACAGGTCGTGATCCCCTCTGCAAGGAGCAGGTCCCAATAGTTGCTCGCGTGAAGCAGCCGCGTCGCGACCGCGAGAAGGGTCTTCGTGTAGGAAGCGAACGCCAACACCTGGAGAAGAATCGCGAAACCCAGAGCGAGTTGGGCCGCGCCGAGGCTGCGGCGCGGGTCGGAAGGCGCAAGCCAGGCTCCTGCGAGACTCCCCCCCACAAGGCCCCCCAGAAAGACCGCCAGCATCAGGGCGAAGGCGTAAACGGAGGACCCCAGATACAGCACGAGAACTCGGGTCCAGAGGACTTCGTCGGCCATCGCGCACGCGCCGGTCACAAAGGCGATGAAGAGCCAGAGCAACGGCGGCGGCAGCAGTGGCCGACGGTCTTCTGACGGTGGTTCCACACGCACGGCCGCGGCCAGCAACGCCGCTAGCAGACTGGCGCAGGCGGCTCCGGCCAGCGTCGCGCGCAGACCAATGGAGGGAAGCAGAAGGAGCCCACAGGCGAGCACACCTACGACCGCGCCGGCGGTGTTGACTCCGTAGAGAATGGCCGATCGCCGTCCCGGCCGGGCCGACCCCTCGACGCTTCGGGACAGCGCCGGAAAGGTGGCTCCCATCAGGACCGTGGCGGGCAGAAGCGCCACCGCGGATAGGAGGATCCGGATCGCCAGAAGTCGTCCCGAACCGGATCCGAAGTGGCGATACGCCGCGACATAGGCGGAGTCGATCCCGGCGAACAGCAGCGGCGTTGCAAGAGCAAGCAGCGCGACACCGGTCTCGAGTCCCGCGTAGAGAAGGTTAGGGCGGGAAACACGCGAGACAAGCCTGCCGCAGAGGCCGCTGCCCAGGGCGAGACCGCCCATGAACACGGCCAGAAGCGTGGCGGTGGCGGCCGTCGTGGCGCCGAAGGTGAGGTTCAGGTACTTGAACCAGACCAGCTCGTAGGCAAGCGAGGCGGCGCCGGAGAAGAAAAAGACGCAGGCCGCAATCCAGAGCGTCCGACTGCCCCGCCTCATGCGCGGCCCGAAAAAAGGCGGCCCCGGCAACTCATGGCCGGGGCCGGAAGGAAGGTATTGCGTACTGATGCTCGTAACACCAAGGCGCGTAGCCCCATTCCAGATCCAAAGTTGTTGATTTGAAAAGGCTTAGAGCTGATCCGGGAGGACCTCAAATCTGGCAGGCGGCAGCGTCTCGTCAGGCTCCATTTCCACGCGGATCTTCAGCCGCCCCTCGACGTCGGTCAGAAGGGACGGCTCCTGCTCTCTCAACACTCGCAGCACCGAAGGCCGCGCTTTGACGCGCACTGTCTGGCCCGGGGAACAGAGCGAAGAGGTCTTCCAAAGGGCTCGCCGCATTTCCAGCGCCACGGTCAGATCCGTTTTCGCGCGCCCGGTGCCGCCGCAGCATGGGCAAGGACCCGTCAGCGTCTTCTCCAGGTTTCCTCTCGAGCGCTGACGCGTCACCTCGATCAAGCCGAAGTCCGACAGCGGGAGCAGCCGCGTCCGCACGCGGTCTTTCGCAAGCTCCGCCTCGAAACGCTCAAACACCTCGCGTCGGTGCTCCGGATCCTGCATGTCGATGAAGTCCACGACCAGAAGGCCTCCCAGGTCCCGCAGCCGGATCTGGCGGGCAACTTCGCGGATCGCCTCCAGGTTCGTCGAAAACACGGTGTCCTCCAGGGCGGCCTTCCCGACGAACTTTCCGGTGTTGACGTCGATCGCGACGAGTGCCTCTGTCTGGTGAATGACGACCGATCCTCCCGAGGGAAGCGTCACGTGGCTTTTCAACGCGTCCTCGATCTCCGACTCGACGCCGTAGAGCTCAAAGATCGGCTCGGGGCGCTCGTGCAGCTCCACGCGCGACGCGGGCACGAGGCCGACCAGGGACAGGAACTCCGCAATCCGCTCGCGGGTCGCCTCGTTGTCCACCCGGATCGCCGCAAAGTCCGAAGTCACGAGGTCCCGGACGATCCGCAGCGGCAGATCCAGCTCCCGGTGCAGCAGGGCGGGAGCCGTGGCGCTCTGCGCCCTGCGCGAGATCTGGCCCGAAAGCTCGACCAGGGATTGCCGGTCGGCGGCAAGCTCCGCCGCAGGGCGGCCCTGACCGGCCGTGCGGACGATAAAACCCCCGGGACCCGGGAAACCCTCCAGAATCTGAAGAAGACGCTGCCGCTCGGCCTCCTCCGTGATCCGGCGCGAGACCGCAATCTCGCGGCCCCCGGGCAGGTAGACGAGAGTGTGGCCGGGTAGCGTAATGTTTACGGTGACCCGAGGCCCTTTGCCCGACAGAGGATCCTTGGTGACCTGGACGACGATCTCTTCTCCCTCCCGGACCAGATCCTCGATCCGGGAAGCCGCCGGCCGTTGCGTATCGCCGGCCGTTTCTTCCTCGCCCTCCTCGGAACTCCAGTCACCGGCACGCGGAAATGCGTCTTCGACGTAGAGAAACGCGTCGCGGTCGAGGCCGACCGAGACAAACGCCGCCTGCATCCCGGGCAGCACCCGGCGGATCCGGCCCAGATAGACGTTGCCGACCAGGCCCTGACGATCCGACCGCTCGTGGAAGACCTCGACGGTGCGGCCATCCTCGGTCAACGCCACGCGCGTCTCGGGCGGAGTCACGTTGACCAGAAGTTGCTTTCTCACGCGTTGGCGAAGCGACGGTATTCGACACCCAGGATCAGGCCCACCGCGAGGAATGTCGTCGAGACGGAGGAACCGCCGTACGACACGAGCGGAAGCGGAATGCCCGTGGTCGGCAGCAGGCCGATCATCATCGAGGCGTTGAGCATCACGGAAAAGAAGATCATCCCCGAGAGCGACAGAATCAGGAACACACCGCCCCGGTCACGCGCGACCTGCGCGAGCGCGAGGCACCGCAGCAGGAGAACCGCGAAAAGCCCGAGGACCAGAATGACGCCCAGGAATCCCCACTCCTCCGCGATCACGGCGAGGATGAAGTCGGTGTGCGGCGTCGGCAGAAAGCGCAACTGGCTTTGTGTGCCGGAACGGAACCCCTTGCCGGAGAACCCCCCCGAGCCCACGGCGATCTTGGACTGGCGAAGCTGGTAGCCGGACTTGAGAATGTCCTGCTCCGGGTTCAGGAAGGTCCCGATTCTCTGCTTCTGGTAATCCTTCAGGAGATACCACGCGCCGCCGGACAGGACGACCCCGATTAAGATAATCGCGATCCAGCCCCGTGCCGGCAACCCGCCGAAAAAGAGCGCCACGGCCAGAAGCGCCATAAAGGTCAGCGCCAGCCCCAGGTCAGGCTGCAAGAAGACGAGAAGGAACGGGACGCCCACGATGGCGATCAATTTCAGGAAGGTCGGCAAACGAAGCCGTGCATCGTCCTCGCTCTCGAAGAGATAGGCCACCAGCAGCGCCGTCGCGATCTTCGCGAGCTCTGCCGGCTGAAACTGGAAGCCCCCCCAACGGACCCAGGACTTCACGTTGGCGATTCGCTCCCCGAAGGCGAGCAGGTAAACGAGAGGAACGAGACTGGCGCAATACAGAGGAAAGGAGACCTTCAGCAGCGTCCGGTAGTCAAAGAGAACGGCGGCCGCCAGAGCACCGACTCCGACAACGACCCAGATCCCCTGACGCAGTGCCAGACCGGTCAACCGCCCGGTGCTCGTGGTCGAGGCCACGAAGAGAATGCCCAGGACAGCGAGCGCGAGAACGCATCCGAGCACCACTCGGTCCAGCCGCCTCGGCGCCGGTAGCACGTGTGTGATCACGGCTCTCTGTCTGTGCGCCTGCGACGGCCCGCCGGTGCAAAATCCGAAGGCGCGGCATCTCGGGCCGAAAGCTCGAGCGGCCGGGGCTTTCCCTCGGGCGTCTGCGCAAAACGCCGGACAAAGAGTTGCCGGGCGAGCGGCGCGGCCGCGCTCGAGCCATGGCCGCCGTTCTCGACGAAGACAACGACCACGATCTTCGGGTGGTCGACCGGAGCAAAGCCGACAAACCAGGCGTGGTCCTCGAGCTTGCTGCGTTCCGCCCCCGCCTGAATCGTGGTTTCGCGGCCGATGACCTGAACGGTCCCCGTCTTGCCCGCAGCCTCGAGACCCGGCACCCGGGAGGAAAACGCCGTGCCCCCGGGCTCGTTCAAAACCGCCCACATCCCATCCTTGACGATCGCCGTCTTGGAGGCCTCGAGTGTGGGCCCCTGGCGGACTTCCGCGCGATACCGGAGGCGTTGGCCTGTGCGGGGATCCTGCGAAGCGAGGAAGAGATGCGGTGGGGGCAGACGCCCGTTCTCCACCAGCGCCGAAAGTGCCCGCGCGACCTGAAGCGGCGTCACGAGCAGCGGCCCCTGGCCGATCGCGACCGAGATCGTCTCGCTCGGATACCAGCGCGCGCGGCGCTTGTGCAGGGCCCACTGTTCGGTCGGAACGAGCCCTTCCTTCTCGTAGGGCATGTCCACACCGGTCGGGTCACCGAACCCGAAGCTTGAGGCGATCTCGGAGATCCGGTCGATTCCCAGACGCTTTCCGAGGTTGTAGAAATAGATGTCGCAGGACACCTTGATCGCGTTGCGCAGGTTGACCCAGCCATGACCTTCCTTGCTGTGACATTGGAAGGTCCGTCCGTAGAACTCCGCGTGTCCCGGGCAGAAGACCCGCTCTGACGGATCCACGAGTCCACGAGCCAGAGCGCCGTAGGCCAGAAAGATCTTGAAGACCGAGCCCGGGGAAAAGGTATTCTGGATGGCTCGGTTTTCCAGCGCGTGGCGCGAGTCCGAGAGAAATCCCGACCATTCCTTGGGGCTCACGCGCCGCGTGAACCAGTTGGGGTCATAGGAGGGGGAAGAGACGAGGGCGAGAATCTCTCCCGTCTCCGGATCCATGGCGACGGCTGAGCCCACCCGGTCGCGGAAATAGTCCTCGGCGATCTCCTGAAGATCGAGGTCGAGCGTGAGAAGCAGGTTCTGGCCCGGACGGGCTTCGATCCGTCTCTCCGACGCGATCTCGCGACCGTGCGAGTCCACGATGACCCGGCGTTCCCCGTTGACTCCGGCCAGGAGTTTCTCGTACGTGCTCTCGATCCCTTTCTGACCGATCCAATCCCCGAGGCGGTATCCGTTCTCACCGGCCCGGATCTGCTCGGCGTTCACCTCCGACAGATAACCCAGGGCGTGAGCCGCCGACACTCCGCGCGTATAGAGCCGCCGCTGCGAAACCGTGATGGCGAACTCGGGATGCTCGAGAGCCCGGGCCTCGATCGACGCCACCTCCTCGATTCCCAGATTCTGCCCGACCGGAATGGGAAGAAACTCGGGGTCCCGCAGCCCGCGCTCAACCCGGGCCCGAACCTGCTCGCGCGGCATCTTCAAAACTGAGACCGCCAGATCGATCGACGCGTTCAAGTCCTGCGCCTCCCTCCGGTAGAGGTGCAGCGTGTACGACGGCTCGCTGTCCACCAGCACGCGGCCGCGCCGGTCGAGCACGTAGCCTCGCGGCGCGGGAATCCGGACCGAGCGGATCCGGTTGATCTCGGAGAGCGCGTAGTAATCATCGAACCGCGCGATCTGGTTGTACCAGTAGACCGTCACGATCAGCGCGAACAAGGCGCCGACCAGGACCCGCGCGGCTTCGATCCGGCGGTTTAACCCCCGCCGATCTTCGCGCACCTTCAACATCCCGGCCTCCGGCCGGCGGGAAACGGGAAACGGCAGACGACAGACGACAGAACGAGCGGCAGCCTTCGTCTCCCGTCTTCCGTCTCCCGTCTTCCGATTATCACCGCCGTCTCCGCAGCCGGCGCTTTTCCCACCACTGTTGCCACGGAAAGTTCCACGCGGCCTCGAGCAGCGCGGCCGTCAGCCCCGTCGCGACCGCGCGCCAGAGCGCGTCGCGCGAGAAGAGAACGACCGGTGCCTTCAGAAGCAGCAA
>JBOGJN010000019.1:0-2520 GCA_050745445.1 Thermoanaerobaculia bacterium | reverse complement strand
GTCGATTGCGTGGCTCGTGGCGGGGGCCGCGGCCGCGTGTTCCCGGCGGCCGACTGTCTTTCCGCGCGCCCCCGTCGTCGTCATCGTCATCGACACCCTCCGGGCCGACCACCTGCCCGTCTACGGTTACCACGGCGTCGAGACCCCCAACCTTGATCGGCTGGCCAAGGACTCGATCGTCTTCGACAATGCCGTCTCGCAAGTTCCGCTGACGCTTCCTTCGCACGCCACGCTCTTTACGGGTCTGCTCCCCTTCGAGAACGGCGTTCGGGACAACCTGGCCTACCGGCTGTCGAAGGATCACACGACCCTCGCCACGTTCCTCCGGAACCGGGGGTACGCGACCGGCGCAGCGGTGTCGGCGGTCGTGCTGGAGAAGGGGACCGGCATTGCCGAGGGATTCGATTTCTACGACGACGCGATCGAGATTCGAGACTTCGCCGAGGCCATGGGCCACATCCAGCGGTCGAGCGGCTCGACGGCGAAGCTTCTCGAGGACTGGGTCGAGAAGCAGCCTGCGGGCAAGCCCCTCTTCGCCTTTCTCCACCTCTACGAGCCCCACTCGACCTACGAGCCGCCGGAGCCGTACAAGAGCCGCTACGCGTCGGTCCCCTACGACGGCGAGATCGCGACGGCGGACGCGATCGCCGGCGAATTCGTCCAGTTCCTCGGGGCGAAGGGGATCTACGACCGTGCGCTCCTCGTCTTTCTCTCGGACCACGGCGAGGGCCTCGGCGCCCACCACGAGGACGAGCACGGGATCTTCGTTTATCGCGACACGACGCGCGTGCCCCTCTTCGTCAAGCTGCCCGGATCGGCGCTCGGCGGGCGGCGCGTCTCCGCTCCGGCCCAGGTCGCGGATGTTTTTCCGACCGTCCTCGCCGTGCTGGGGGAAAAGGCCGCCCGCCCGCTGCCCGGCGCCTCGCTCGTCGCGCTGGCACAACACCCCTCCATCCGCCGCATCTATAGCGAGTCGCTCTATCCACGCTTTCACTTCGGCTGGAGCGACCTCGCCTCCCTGACCGACGACCAGTATCAGTACATCGACGCCCCGACGCCGGAGCTCTACGACTGGCGTGCGGATCCGGAGGAGAAGAGCAACCTGGCCACCGGCCTGCCTTCCGCCTTCCGGTCCCTGCGTGTCGCGCTGCAGGGGATGAGCCGGCCGATGCAGGCCCCCGGAACGGCCGATCCCGAAGCGGTCAAGAAGCTCGCCGCGCTGGGTTACATCGGAATGGCCTCTCCCAGCCTAGCCGACAAGGACCTTCCCGACCCCAAGGATCGCATTCACACGATCGATCGCCTCAAGGACGCGGGGACGCTCCTCGTACAGCATCGCGAGGAAGAGGCTGTGGCACTCCTGCGCGGGGTGACCAAGGAGAATCCCCGCATGCTCGACACTCGTGAGACGTTGGCCCGGACGCTGCGGAAGATCGGGCGGCCGAAGGAGGCCCGGGAGGAGCTGCGTGAGGCCGACAAGCTCTCGCCGGGAACAAAGCAGATCCTGCTCGCCCTGTGCGATCTGTCGGTGGAGCTCCAGGACTACAAGAGCGCCCGCTTCTACGCGGAGGCCGCGCAGGCAGCCGGCGCCGCCAGTGTGCACGCGGAACTGGCTGCGATCGCCCTCGGAGAAGGGGACCTGGCGACAGCGCGCAAGGAGGCGGAGCTTTCGCGGCAGAACCGCCCGACGGAGCGGGCGCCGCTGCTGCAGCTTGCCCGGATCGAGCGACAGACGGAGAATCTACCGGGCGCCCTCGCCTACCTCGAGGAGGCGGACCGGCTGGGTGCAAGCGGCGATGGAAAGCCTGTGGTCAATGTCGAGGCAACGCGGGGCGACATCCTAGCCCGGATGGGGCGCGAGAAGGAGGCCGAGGGAGCGTTCCAGGCGGAGCTCCGCGAGTTTCCGGAAAACCTCGACGCCTGGTCTCGCCTTGCGTTTCTCTATGCCAGCCAGGGGCGAGTGGGCGACTTCCGGCAGCTCCTCTCCGACATGACCGCCAGGGTGCCTTCGAACCGCGCCTTCGAGACCGCAGTGCAGCTTTCGGAAACGGTGGGAGATACTCAAAGTGTGCGACAGTGGCGGCACCGGAAAGCACAGCGATCCGGCAAGGCGGGATGAGGTCAGAATTGGGTTTTTTGGATAACGATCCAAAAATCTGCTTAACTGACCGATGGGTCAGATCATGCGAGAGTCGTAACCTCTTGCGTAGTGGCCCTTTCCTGAACTAGATTGCGCGCAGAACGTGGTGGCTCCCAACTTGCAGTAAAGACTTCGGAATGACGTCTCCACGAGTCGTGCGGATTTCTGATTCCATCGAATCGAAAGGAGGATCTATGGCGCATCGGTTCCGATTTATTGGCTTGGCGATCGCTCTTGTCGCCATGCTGCTTCTTGCCTCTCCCGCGCTGGCCCAGTTCGGTGAGGCGGCGGGCAGCCTTTACGGGAAGGCGGTCGACGAGCAGGGGGGTGTGCTGCCCGGCACCGCGGTCACGCTGACAGGCGTCGGCGCTACCCAATCC
>JBOGJN010000018.1:0-4969 GCA_050745445.1 Thermoanaerobaculia bacterium | reverse complement strand
TCGTGTTCCAGGACAGGATGACGGAAGCCCCGGCCCGCCCGGGAGCGCTGCCTTCGCCGAAGGGATCGTACAGACCGAGAACGTAGACCGGCGCCCTCGGGTTTGAGTCCCGCAGCCGATGGAAGATTTCCCGCAGATTCGCGGCGAACCCTTCGCGCGTTCTTCCGATCTCTCCCAGGGTGTCGGCCGCAGATCGCGGGCCGCGAGGGAGGGTGTGCGAGAGATCGTTGCCTCCCACCGAAAGCAGGATCAGATCTGCCGAGGCCGCAAGCCTCCGGACGTTCTCGCGGCCGAGCAGGTCGCGGACCTCGCCGGATTCCGCGCCGTTGATCGCGAGGTTCGCGATGTCGGCGGCGCCGCGCTTGCGCAAGAACTGCAGCACATCGAGGGCGTAGCCCTTGCCGCTCTCATCCCCGGTCCCGCGGGCCAGAGAATCTCCGAGCACGAGCAGCAGGCGAGCGCCGGCAGACTTTGGAATCGAGACGTCGACGCTCGCCGGCTCGGAGCCGACCGGCTGCCCGACGGACCGCGAAAGGGCGAGCCAGAAACCCGTGGCGAAAACAGCCGCCGCGGCGCACCCGATCGCAGCGGGGACGTACCAGAGCCAGAAACGCGAGGAGACGTTCGCCACGTCCACGGATCATACTGTTCTGTGAGAAAGTCGCTGCCGATGGCGGACGTCGTTCTCTCGGCGGAGCACCTGACCAAGCGCTTCGGCCGGCGGGAGGCGGTCTCGGATGTCTCCTTCGAGCTTCTTGCCGGCGAGGTGTTCGGATTCCTCGGACCCAATGGCGCCGGCAAGACCACGACCATCCGCATGCTCGTGGGGCTCGCCCGTCCCGACCGAGGGCGCGTCCACATCCGGGGCGTGGATCTTGCGCGCGACTACCCGCGGGCCATGGCGCATGTCGGCTGCATCGTGGAATCGCCCGATCTCTATCGGTATCTGACCGGGCGGGAGAACCTCATGCACTTCGCGCGCATGCTGCCGGACGGGGCTCAGGACCGCATTGCGGAACTGGCGCGGCTGGTGGCGCTGGAGGAGAGGCTGGACGAAAAGGTCTCGACGTATTCGCTCGGAATGCGCCAGCGGCTGGGGATCGCGCAGGCGCTTTTGGGCGCGCCGGATTTGCTCGTGCTCGACGAGCCCGCCAACGGGCTCGACCCGGCCGGCATCCGTGAGATCCGGCGGCTCGTGCGTTCGCTTGCCGCCGAGCGGGGCATCTCGGTTTTTGTCTCGAGCCACCTGCTGTCGGAAGTCGAGCAGACGTGTGACCGCATCGCGATCATCCACCGAGGCCGCACGCTCGCCACTGGTCCCGTCCGGGAGTTGCTCGAGGGATCGGCCCGGGGCCGTGTGCATTTTGCCGTCCGCCCGGCGCAGGCCGCCCTGCGAGTGCTCGCGGGTCTCGACGGTGTCGAGTCTCCGAGGCTCGAATCGGCGGACGCGGTGAGCGCGTCGCTTTCTCGCGAGGCAATGCCCGCTTCGATTGCGGCGCTGGTCACGGCCGGTGTCGAGGTGTTCGCCGCCGAGCGCCAGGCCTCCACCCTCGAGGAGGTCTTTCTCGAGGTCACCGGAGGGGAAACGGTTTAGGAAATTGTGAATTGCGAGTTGTGAATTGTGAATTCTCGGAAATTAGGTAAGCATTTGCATACACACCCGCTGATAGCTGATAGCTGATAGCTGATAGCTGATGGCCCGAGTATGAGATTCCTTCCCCTGGTGGAAAACGAGGTCCTCAAGCTCTGGAAGCGGCGCCGGTTCCGGCTCGTGCTGCTGATCCTTGTGGCGCTGATCGGGATCATCGTCTTCGCGCAGGTGCAGGGGCGCAAGCGTTTCGGCTCCAACAAAGATTGGCGGATTGAGACACAGGAGCACGTAGCCCGAATGCAGAACTGGCTTCGCCAGGGTCGCATGCCGCAATCCCAGCGGCGCTGGGTTTATTTCGAGGTGTCGCGTCTTCAGTACCATCTCGACCACAACGTCAACCCGGACGAGACGTCGGGCCCTCTGTTCACCCGTGGCTTCGCCAATGCCGCGAGCGCGCTGCTGCTGCTTCCGTTGTTGGCACTCGTCTTTGCGGCCGACATCGTTTCCTCCGAGTTTTCCGAGGGCACGATCAAGCTGTTGTTGACACGGCCGGTCGGGAGAAGCCGTGTTTTGGCTTCGAAGTTTGTGGCTCTGATGCTCGCGATCAGTCTCACGGTGCTTTTCGGCGGGATCGTGGCCGACCTCTTCGGGGGTCTTGCCTATGGCTATCGGGGCTGGGGCGCACCCGTCTTGACCGGCTTCCGGGTTTCGGGAGAAACCTTCGATTCCGCGTCGGTCCGCTCGGTAGCGCTCTGGAAGGATACCCTTCTGGTGTTTGGCCTCGCCTGGTTTGCGGCGGCTGCCGTCGGTGCCATCGGGTTCCTGACCTCCGTGCTTCTGCGTTCGACGGCGGCGTCGATGGGAACGATGTTTGCCGCGCTCATCCTCGGCACGATCCTGCCGCGGCTGGCGTCCTCCTGGGAATTCCAGAAGTACCTCTTTGTGACGCACCTGCCGCTTCCCGATTACTACTCGGGCTCGCCTCCGCCGATTGCCGGGCTGACACTGGGTTTTTCCGTCACCGTGTTGAGTGTTTGGGCGGCCGTGGCCCTCGCGGTGGCGTTCGTTGTTTTCGTGCGGCGTGATGTGCTTGCGTAGGTCGCGGTCACCGCTCGGGGGTCGCCGACGGCTGTCCGGGGCGCTCAAGCGGCGCGGGCGGTCCGGGGCGACGTGTTGGCGGGGTTTTCTCTCTGTTATAGACTCCGCTCCCCGGAAGGCGGAATCAGTGACCTAAGGACTTCGATGAGAAAAGGGGAGACGATGAAACTGAATCCAAACCAATCGCACTATGTCTTGGACAGCCTGTTGTCACAGCGCAAAGTTCGCGCGGCCCAGGTGCACAAGGTTCTGAAGGGACGCGAACAGGAGATCAGGAGTTTGCGGGAGCGGTTGGCCTCGCTCGAGGGTCTGGGCAAGGCAGGCTCGACTCGACGCGGCGCGCGCCGCCGCCGTGGCGGCCGCAAGGCCCGCCGCCGGGCCATGTCCTCCCGAGTGCGCGCTCTGCGCCGTCTCCAGGGAAGGTACATGGGTTACGTGAGAAACTTGAAAGCGGCCGAGAAGGCCCGGGTCCGGTCGGTGCGGGAGAAACAGGGCATGGGGGCCGCAATCAAGCTGGCTTCGTCTCTGTCGAGGAAGTGAGGACGCGCCGCATCCCGCCGCGAGCCACACGGCGCCGCGGGCGCTCCGAGGAGTCATAATCGCCCGAGGCGCCGTCAGCGATGAGCATGAGGAGCCAGGGAACCGAACCCGGAAAAGATTGATGCCTGAACGGAAGACCGACCCGCCCGCACCCGGATCCGAAAGGCCCAAGAGAGCAACCGGGTCGGGGCGCGGGCAGAGCCGTTTGGATCCCGATCAGTACGAGATCAAGATCCGGTGGGAGAAGGCGCGCCGGGTTCTGGGTGTTTCTCCCACGGGCGTCAAGTTCGACTTCAACACCGCCCTGCAGGTCGGATCGAAGTATCCGATCAGTCTCACGGCTCCGGGCGTCTCGCTCTCCTCCACCGTCGAGGTCACGCGCTGCCAGCTCACGGTCGAGCCCGCCGGTGCCCGGTTCTTCCGTATCGAGGGGCGTTTCTTCCCCTACCTTGAATAGAGACGTAAGCCGGGTGCTCCGCCTCCGGACGATGAAGATGCTGCGGGCGCTGCCGGCGGTCGTGTTTGCAGCCGCATTTGCCCTGCCCGTGTGGGCTCTGCCGGGACCCGCGGGGATGTCGTGCTGTCCGGCAGATGGCGCTCTGGCCTGCTGCCTCGTGCCCGATGGGTGCGTTCTTCGCAGCTGCGACGGCTCCGGCGCGATCCCTGTTCCCCTGACGCTGTCCGTCTTTCTCCTTCCTCCGCTTGAAACGGTGGCTGCGCCCGCCGATTGGGTTCTTCTCGACCAAACCCCGGTGCGGGCTCTCCAGATCCCGCGGCCCGACCTTCCCGATCCTCCTCCCCGCGGCTAGCGGTTCATTCCGCTGCGTTTCTTCTCGAAAACGAAACAGAGGAGGTTTTCGTGAAGTCCTTTCGGGCTCTCCGAGCCCTTGTCCTTTTTTCCCTGCTCGCGCCCCGCGGGGCGGCGCTGATCGCTCAGACAGAGAAGCCGGTGGCGCCCGACGCTCTCTCGACCGGGTCGTCGCTTTCGCTTTTTGGAGAAGACCCGTCCCGAGCACTCTCGATCACCGGCTTTGGCGTGGGGTCCTACGCATACAACTTCAACACCGACACGAACTCCTTTGAGCCTTCGGTGTTGGCCGTCGCGTTCTCCAGGGTCATCTCGGACCGGCTTTCCGCCTTTGCGCAACTCACGGTTTCGCGCGAAGCCGCTTCTCCCTTTCTCGCGGACGAGGGCTCGAGCACGGACGTCTCGACCGACATCGACAACCTGCAGCTGACCTGGGTGCCGTCGGCCGTGAGCGGTCTCCTGATCACCTTCGGCAAGTTCGATTCGCCGCTGGCGATCGAGCGCGACGACCCGCCGCTGAATTTTCAGGCCACGAACTCCTTCACGTTCGTGTTCGCCCGTCCGGTCAAGTTTGTCGGGGTTCAGGTCCACGAGTCTTTCTCGGAGCATTTCGAGGGCTGGGTCATTCTCACAAACGGCTGGGACGTTGACAGCGACAACAACAAGGCGAAGACCGTCGCCCTCTACGGCCTCTGGAATCCCTCGCTCGCGGCGCATGTCGGTCTCGGCGTGATCCAGGGCGCCGAGAAGGACAACAGCACGGGCGACCCGCGCACGACCGGCGTTCTGACACTTCTTTTTCAGCCCGCGGCGACGTGGGTGCTCGGGGGCGAGCTCGTCGCAGGCCAGGAACCGCATTCGGCGCCCGACGGAGGAACGGCCGCCTGGTACGCCGGGATGGCCTTCACGCATCACCGGTTCGGAGACCATGT
>JBOGJN010000017.1:0-12083 GCA_050745445.1 Thermoanaerobaculia bacterium | reverse complement strand
GGCTGGGGCTGTTTCTTCTGGAGGCGGGGGCGGGAACGGCGGTGCTCTTGCTCTTCTTTCCCGTGCGAACACTGGGAAAGGGTTTCTTTCTGCTTCATGGCGCGCTCGCTTTCGGGTTTCTCCTGACCGCGTGTCTGGTCCGACCGGTCGGGCTGCCGTTTCTGGCCGCGCTCGCCGCGGCGGCGCTGCTCGGTGCCTATGCTCTGGCCGCCCTTTGGGATCGATCGCTCTCGGGACGGCCGATTCTGGCCGCGGGCTCGGCGTTTTCGGTGTGGGCAATGGTGCGGGTCGCGCTGCTGGCACCGCGCGGCCAGGGCGATGCCTGGACCGTGGCCGGAGCAGCGGCGGGTGGCCTCCTTTTCGGCGCGGTCCTGCTGACGATGAACCTGGGACACTGGTATCTGGTGTCCCGATCGCTTCCGCGTAGGCTTCTGGCGCGGGGGGCGGCGCTTTTCGCGGCGCTCGTGGCGGGCCGGACTCTGCTTCTTCTGCTTGCACTCGCGGCTGACAAGAGCCCGAGCGGACGAGGCGCGCTGTTCAATCTGGAAGAGGATGCGCTCTTTTTCCTTTTTCGCGTGACGTGGGGGATCCTCGGACCACTCGCGCTTTCGTACTTCATCTGGAAAACAGCCGATATGAAATCGAATCAGGCGGCGACGGGGCTTCTCTATGTGGCGCTCGTCTTCGTGCTGATCGGCGAGCTTCTCTCGTCCTATCTGACGGTCTCGACGGGGTTTCCGGCGTAGGCTCGCGTGCGGTGCGTGCCCGTCATTACTGCCCCGTTTGTCTGAGGTCTCGGGAACATGCCGAGTCAGAGTCGGGCGAGGGCGCCTGTGACAATTGCGGAGAAGCCTATCCGGCGCGTTTCGAGGGGGTGCGGGGGCAGAACGGTCTCGAACGCTGCGCCTTTTGCGGCAACCGGGTCTTTTTCCTGCAAAAGGACTTCGACCAGCGGCTGGGGTGTCTTTTCCTGGCGGCCTCGCTGGCCGCCGCCCTTGGGATCGGCTGGAAGTTTGGCTGGATCTGGTTCACACCGGTCCTGCTGGCCACGGTCGTGGTCGACTGGATCGTCGCGGCGCGCATCGGAGCGGTTACGATCTGCTACCGATGCGACGCCGAATACCGGGACGTGGCGCTAAATCCGCGGCACCGCGGCTACGACCCGCACGTGGCGGAGCGCTACGCAAAGCGAAAGACCGTACGAAGAATGCGCTAAAGGTCCTCGACATCTCTCGGCCGATCGACGAGACGACGGCTCGGTGGGAGGGAGACGTGCCGTTTTCCTGGCGGGCGACGGCCAGGCTCGTCGAGGGATCGCTCTACGAGTCGACGTGCTTCACGATGAGCGCCCATCTGGGGACGCATGCCGACGCGCCGGCGCATGTCCTGCCGGGGGGAGATGCGATCGGCCGGGTTGCCCTGGAGGCCTTCATCGGTGCGGCCCGTGTCGTGGATCTTGTCGGGCCGGGCGAGGTCGGCCCCGACCGGCTCCCGCGGCGGTGCCTGGGCGTGCCGCGAATTCTGTTTCGCACGTGGGGGAAGGCATCTCTGTCGCCGCTCGCGGCCCTTCGGCTGGTCGAGCGAGGGGCGATCCTGGTTGGGACCGATGCAATGTCCATCGACCCGGAGGACGCCGAAGACCTGCCTGCCCACCGAATGCTTCTCACTCGGGGCGTGATGCTGCTTGAGGGACTGAACCTCAGACAGGTGGAACCTGGCAACTACAGGCTCGTGGCGCTTCCGCTGCGCCTAATTAAATTAGACGCTTCTCCAGTTAGAGCTATTCTAATCAAGGAATGACACCGATTTTCATTATTCTATTCGGAAACGAGTGTTGCCTCCTCTGAGCCGCAGCCGGCCTGTCGTCTACGGGAAGATGCCCCGAATGCGCGTGGCTTCCTCCACACGACCCACGCCCAGAATGAGGGCGCCGGTGCGCAGGTCGGTGTCGTGTCTTCGGGCGGAGGATTCCACCTCCTCGTAAGCCCGGCGAATCGTGCGCTGGAGCTGCGTGCGGACCATGTCGGGATCCCAGAAGAATGAGTAGAGATCCTGCACCCATTCGAAGTAGGAGACCGTGACGCCGCCCGCATTGGCCAGAATGTCGGGGATGACGACCACTCCTTTCTTTCGCAGGATGTCGTCGGCATCGGGCGTGGTCGGGCCGTTGGCGGCCTCGGCGATGATGCGAGCCTTGATCCGGGCGGCGTTGCGGCGCGTGATCACACCTTCGAGGGCCGCAGGCACCAGAATGTCCACCGGCAGTTCCAGCAGCTCCTCGTTGGAGATCTTCTCGCCCTTGCCTGCTGCTCCGACCGTGCCCTTCTTTTCTTTGGCGGCGGTGATGGCTTGCACGGCCAGCCCCTTCTTGTCGTAAACGCCGCCCTTCGAATCCGAGACCGCGACGACACGGGCGCCGGCCTCGTCGAGAAAACGGGCCACGTGGGAGCCGGCGTTGCCAAATCCCTGGACCGCCGCGGTTGCGCCCTTCAGCGGCAACCCCTGGCGCTTGGCCGCCTCCTCGATCGCCACGAAGCAGCCCTCGGCGGTGGCTTCGTTTCTGCCCGCGGAGCCGCCCACGGCCAGCGGCTTGCCGGTCACGACTCCGAGCGTCGAATACCCCTTCGTCATGGAGAACGTGTCCATCATCCAGGCCATCGTCTGGGAGTTTGTGTAGACGTCGGGGGCGGGAATGTCGCGGTCGTGTCCGAGGATGATGGAGATCTCGGAGGTAAACCGTCGCGTCATCCGCTCGTTCTCCGCCAGTGAGATGCCCTTGGGATCCACAGTGATGCCGCCCTTGGCGCCGCCGAAAGGGATGTTGACGACCGCGCACTTCCAGGTCATCCACATCGCCAAGGCCTTGACCTCGTCCAGTGTGACGCCCGGGTGATAGCGGATGCCGCCTTTGGAGGGACCGCGAGCGATCGAGTGCTGGACCCGGTACCCCACGAAGACCCGGATCGATCCGTCGTCCATCTTGACCGGGATGGAGACGATCAACTGGCGCTTCGGGGTTCGCAGAACGTCTCGTGTTCCCTTGTCCAGGCCGAGATGGTCGGCCGCGCGGTCGAACTGGCGGAGCGCGAAATCGTAGGGGTTCAGGTTCTCCGCGGGCAGGGAAACGGGTTTGGGGTTTGCGGCCATTTCTCTCTCCTTCGAATGTGTTTCAGGGCCTCTGAATGTAAAAGGAAAGCGTCTCCAAGGGAATCTTCAGATCCACATTTTTGAGTCGCACCCCGGGTGGCGCGTGCAAACGCACGGGCGCGAAGTTGAGGATCCCTTTGACTCTCGCCTCGACACAGCGGCGGGCGACCTCCCGGGCGGCGGAGGCCGGCACCGTGAGAACTGCGATGGCGATGGATCCTCGGCGAACGATCTCGGAGAGCCTTTCGACATCGTACACGGGGACGCCGGCTCGCGTCTGGGTCCCGATTTTCGTGGCGTCGTTGTCAAAGAGGGCTGCGACCGCGAAACCCGCTGACGTGAAGCCGGGGGAGTCGGCCAGCGCCTGTCCCAGACGCCCGGCTCCCACGATGGCCAGCCGCCGGGTCTGACGAAGGCCCAGGATGGAGATCAGGTGTTTCTTGAGTCCGGAGACTTCGTAACCCACGCCGCGGACTCCGAACTCCCCGAAGGTCGCGAGATCCTTGCGGATCTGTGCGGGGCTCAAGTCGAAACGCCGGCCGAAGGCCTCGGAGGACACATGCCTGATCTTCTCCGTCTCGAGCGACGCGAGAGCGCGCAGATAGATCGAGAGGCGCGTGGCGGTGAACTCGGAGACGGTCTGCCGGTGGAGACTCATAGGAGGGTGAAGGCGCGGGCTTTGCCGATCATGAGCCGAGCAACGGGAGAGTCTCGGCGGCGCGGCGCGCCAGCTCCCAGAGGCTGGCCGGGAAGAGCCCGAGCACGAGGATGCCGGCCCCGCAGATTCCGAGCGCGAGACGGTCTCCCGCCGCCAGAGGCGGCGGGCCGGCCGGCTCGATGGTTTCGCGCATGTACATGATGTAAACGACCTTTAGATAGTAGCCGATCGAGATCAGGCTGTTGACGACGCCGAGGACCGCGAGCGCGTAGAGCCCGCGCTCGATCGCCGTCTGGAAGATGAGGAACTTTCCGATGAATCCGGCGGTCGCCGGGATGCCGGCCAGCGAAAAGAGACAGAGCGCAAGGACTCCCGCGGGGAAGGGTCTGCGCCGCCCCTCTCCCGACAACCATGCGATCGGGTGCGGCTTTGTCTCGTCGGAATAAAGCGCGGCCACTGCCGCGAAGGCGCCTGCGTTGGAGACAAGATAGGCGAAGAAGTAGACGAGAACCGCCGCCAGCGCCTGCCGTCCGAATACGGCCAGCGCGATCGTCACGTAACCCATGTGCGCGATGCCGGAGTAGGCGAGCAGCCTCTTGACGTCGCGTTGGGCAAGCGCCACGACGTTGCCCAGAGTCATCGAGAGGATCGCGAGGGCCGCGATTCCCGTCCGGAGACGGTCGGGGAGCAGGCCTGCCGGGAACGTTGCCGTCAGCACCCGGTAGAGCACGAGAAGACTCGCTCCCTTCGGAGCGACCGAGAGGTAGGCGACCGCCGGGGTGGGCATGCCCTGATAGACGTCGGGGGCCCAGGCGTGGAAGGGGGCCAGCGACATCTTGAAGCCGAAGCCGACGAGCAGGAGAACCAGGGCAAGGGTGACCACCGGATCCCCGGCCAGTCCCGGTTGCGAAAGGGAGCCGATCCGTACGCTCCCGCTCTTTCCGAAGAGGAAGACGATCCCGTAGAGCGTGAAGGCGGAGCCAAACGCGCCCGTCACGAAGTACTTCAAGCCTGCCTCCGAGGAGGCAGGGATGGTTCGGAAGAAGGCGGCGAGAACATAAAAGCAGAGCGACAGCGTCTCGAGGCCGATAAAGATGATGAGCAGGTCAAGCCCCCGCGTCATGAGGGAAACACCCAGGTGGCCCCACAGAAGCAGGGCGTAGAACTCCCCCCTCTGCTGGCCGACGCGGCGCAAGTACGGCCCGGCCATCAGGATGGCGACGGCGGCCGTGCCGCCCGAGAACAGGCCGGCCAGCGCCGTCAGTCCGGAAGTCTCGAATCTCCCTCCGAAGAAGAGCCCTTCCGGCGCCTTGAGCAAGAGGCAGAGAGAGACCGCGATTGCCGCCAATGAGAACGTGGCGAACCACCCGCGTGTGCGCCGCGCAAAGGCTTCCAGGAGAACGAGCACACAGCCGGCCGCCGCGAGCACGAGCTCGGGTCCGATCGCTGCAAGCTCCGGCGGACCGAACGGCAGGAAGCCGGCTGTCACGGGGCGCCTCTCCGGTCCTGAACGATGACGGGAGGACGGGGGGACCGGGCGACGGCTGGAAAGGCCCTCGGATCGCCCCGTCTCCCGCTCACCTCGTCTCCTCGTCGCGTGCTCGCTGCGGCGGCGGTTCTGGCGGCGACGCCTGCGCGAATTGCCTCAACCGACGCCGTCAATCGTGAGAGCACGTCATTGGGCCGAACACCGATCCAGATCATCAGGGCCACCAGAGCGGCCGCGGCCAAGAACTCGCTCCGGCGGATCTCGGGCAGACGCCGGTTCTCTTCGTGCACGAGCGGGTTCCAGAAGACGCGCTGGACGAGCGAGAGCATGTAGATGGCCGAGAGGATCACGCCGGTGGAGGCCGCGACCGCCCACCAGCGGTGAGGCGAGGTCCAGGTGCCGAGCAGAATGAGGAACTCTCCGACGAAGCCGTTCAAGCCGGGCAGGCCGATCGAGGAAAGGGTCGCGAGCAGAAAGAGGGCCGTCGTGACCGGGACGACGCCGGCGATCCCTCCGTAGGCATCGATCTCGCGTGTGTGACGCCGCTCGTAAAGGACGCCGACCAGGAGGAAGAGGGCGCCTGTCGAGAGACCGTGGTTGACCATCTGGAGGATGGAGCCCGAGAGGGCCGTGGCCGTGAAGGCTCCGACGCCGACCACGACCAGGCCCAGATGCGAGACCGAGGAGTAGGCGACCAGCCGCTTCATGTCCTTCTGCGCGTACGCCACCATCGCTCCGTAGATGACGCCGATGACGCCCAGGATGCCGAGCCACGGGGCGTAGCGGACGGCGGCTTCGGGAAAAAGCGGCAGGGCAAAGCGCAGATAGCCGTAGACCCCGAGCTTGAGCAAGACGCCGGCCAGGATGATCGAGCCGGCGGTGGGCGCCTCCGTGTGCGCGTCCGGCAGCCAGGTGTGGAGGGGAAAGACGGGGACCTTGATCGCGAAGGCCAGTGCAAAAGCGAAGAAGAGGATGGCCTGCGTGCTCTCGGGCAGAATCATGGCCTTCCAGTCGGCGAGCAGGAAGGACCACTGGCCCGTGAGCGCATGATGCCAGACGGCCAGATACAGGATCGCCAGGAACATGAGCAGGCTGCCCGCCATCGTGAAGAGAAAGAACTTCATGGCGGCGTAGATTCGCCGCGTCTCACCCCAGATGCCGATGATGAAATACATCGGCACGAGCATCACTTCCCAGAAAACGTAAAAGAGGGCCAGGTCGAGGGCCGCCAGGCTGCCGATCATGCCGGTCTCGAGGACCAGGAAGGCGATCGAGAAGCCCCGAACGCTTTTCTCGACGTGCGTCCAGGAGAAGAGGAGCGAGACAGGCGTCAGAAGCGTCGTCAGGAGGATCAGAACCAGCGATAACCCGTCGATCCCGACCGCGTAGGAGATGCCGAACGAAGGGATCCAGGCCGTGCGCTCCCCGAACTGGAAGGTGGCCGAGGTAATGTCGAAGCGGGTCCAGAGAGGGATCGAAACCGCGAATTCGAGAGCCGATACGGCCAGCGCAAACGCGCGGGCCTCACGGACTCGGGACTCCGGGAAGAGAAGGAGCAGAAGCGCCCCAGCCGTCGGCAGGAAGATGACGACCGACAGCAGGTGGTTCTGGAGCAGGCTGTCCACGTTCACATTCCGATCACGAGGAGCAGCAGGGCCACGACTCCCAGAAAGAACGTCAAGGCATAGTTGCGCACGTTTCCGGTCTGCAGAAACCGCAAGAGATCGCCCGTGAGTTCGACGAGGAAGGCGGCGGCGTTCAGGACGCCGTCGATGATCAGCACGTCCACGACCTTCCAGAGGATGCGCGCGAGCCAATGGAAGGGGCGCACGAACAAGACGTCATAGAGCTCGTCCACGCGGAACTTCTGGACGACGAGGTGGTAGGCCGCCGGGAAGGAGGCGGCGACTCTCGCGGGGACGCGCCCCTCCTGCCGGATGTACCAGTTGCGCGCCAGCAGAAGACCGGAGACCGCGACGGCCACCGACACTGCCATCAGAAGCCAATCCGTACCGTTTGAGAGCTTGCGCCCCGCCGCCGTTGTTTCGGAGATCTGCGGGAAGATCGGAGAGAGAAAGGACGCGAAGCGATTCGCGTTCTCGCCGAACACCTTCGGCAGGCCTACCAGGCCGGCCACAGCCGAGAAGAAAGCGAGCACGACCAGCGGGACGGTCATCGAGCGGGGCGCTTCCTGCCGATCGTGCTCCTGCTCGTGAGGGCCGCGGAATTTCCCTTCGAAGGTCAAGGAGACGAGGCGGAACATGTAGAAGGCGGTCAGACCCGCCGTGAAGAGGCCCATCCCGAAGAGGACATCTCGTCCGTCCTCGAAGACGCCGGTCAAGATCGCGTCCTTGGAGAAGAAACCCGCAAGCGGCGGAATCCCAGCGATCGCCAGCGCCGCGATCAAGAACGTCCAGTAAGTGACGGGGAGCTTCGACTTCAAACCGCCCATCTTCCTCACGTCCTGTTCGCCTCCCATGGCGTGGATCACGGCGCCCGAGCCCAGGAAGAGGCAGGCCTTGAAGAAGGCGTGTGTCATGACATGGAACATTCCGGCCACATACGCTCCGACACCGCAGGCCAGGAACATGTAGCCGAGCTGCGAGACCGTGGAATACGCCAGCACCTTCTTGATGTCGTTCTGGACAAGCCCGATGACCGCGGCGAAGATCGCGGTTGCGCCGCCGATGATGGCGATGACGCCCATGGCCTCGGGTGCGAGGCGGAAAAGCACGTTGCACCGCGCGACCATGTAGACGCCCGCGGTCACCATCGTGGCCGCATGGATCAGGGCCGAGACCGGAGTCGGGCCGGCCATGGCATCGGGGAGCCAGACAAAGAGCGGCACCTGCGCGCTCTTGCCAATGGCGCCGAGAAACAGGCAGAGGCAGACGAGCGTCAGGTAGGGCGCGTATCTGCCGGGGTCGGCGGCCGCGCCCGAAAAGACTTTGTCGAAGTCGAGGGAGCCAAAGAGCGAAAAGACGCCAAACAGACCGAGTAGAAAGCCGAAGTCGCCGATGCGGTTGACGACGAAGGCTTTCTTTCCGGCCGCAGCGGCGTACTCCTTGTCGTAGTAGTAGCCGACCAGTAGATACGAGCAGAGACCTACGCCCTCCCAGCCGACAAACATCAGGAGGAAGTTCTGGGCCAGGACGAGTGTCAGCATCGAGAACATGAAGAGGTTCAGGTACGCGAAATAGCGTGCGTAGCCGGCCTCCGTCTCGTCGTTGCGCATGTAGCCGATCGAATAGACGTGGATCAGAAAGCCGACGAAGGTGACGAAGGAGACCATGAGCGCCGAGAGCGGATCGAGGCGGAACGAGAGATCCGCCGACAAATCCCCGGCCACGATCCAGCCCGAGAGCCGCTCGAGGAGGGGCTCGTGGCTTTTGAAGACAAAGGGGATCAGGCGCGAGTAGGCGACGACCGTCGCGAGGCCGACCGACCCGACGCCGACAGCCGAGACGAAGCTCTTGCCGAGCTTCTTGCCCAGTAGCCCGTTTAGCACGAAGCCAAGCAGCGGCAGGGCGGGGATCAGCCAGAGCGGCAGGCTGGAGGTCATCTCACCACTTCAAGAGGTTGATCTTGTTGACGTCGATCGTTTCCGTGTGGCGGAAGAGGGCTACGAAGATGGCGAGGCCTACGGAGGCCTCCGCGGCGGCGATCGCGATGACGAAGAAGACGATGATCTGTCCCTCGAAAGTTCCCAGGGCCGCGCCGTAGCCGATCGCCGCCAGGTTGGCCGCGTTCATCATCAGCTCAATGGAAAGGAAGATCAGGATGGCGTTGCGGCGCAAGAGCGCTCCCGACAGGCCGACCAGAAACAGGCCGCCCGAAGCGAGGAGCACGTCGGAGAGGGGGATGCCGCCGGTCACGCCCGCCTCTCCTTCTGCGCGAGCACGAAGGCTCCGACCAGCGCCGCAAGCAGCAGGATCGAAAGCGCCTCGAAGGGAAGAAGGTACTCCGAGAAGAGCAGGCGCGCCAGAGGCCGAATCTCGCCGACCGCCGCGCGATCCGCAAGGCTTCCCGCCCGGATCCCGGCGCCGTGAGAGCGCAGCAACCCGAGCAACAGAGCGGCGAAGAGGAGCAGCGCGACACCCGAGAGGAATTGCTGGATCGGCCGCCGGTCGCGCTGGTGCGTTTCTTCCCGAATGTTCAACAGCATCAGCACGAAGAGGAATAGCACCAGAATGGCGCCGGCATAGACGATGACCTGAATGGCCTCGATGAAGGGGGCGGAAAGCATCACGAAGCAAACCGCCAGGATAAAGAAAGACACGACGAGCGCCAGCACGCTCTTGACGGGATGGGGGTGAATGACCATCACCGCCGCGAAGAGAACCGCCAGACCGGCCGCGGCATCGAAGAAGAAGCGGGCCGTCAGAGCACCCTCCACGTCACCAGGGCCGCCACCCAGAAGAGGTTGGCGAGCGCCAGCGGCAGAAGCACCTTCCACCCCAAACGCATGAGCTGGTCGTAGCGGAAGCGCGGCAGCGTCCAACGCACCCAGATAAAGACCCAGACGCAGAGCGCGGTTTTGGCCGAGAAGACCAGGATGGACAGAATTGCCCCGAGGAGGCCCTGCGGGTGAAAGCCTGGCAGGCTCCAGCCGCCGAAAAAGAGCGTGACGGTCAGCGCGGAGCTGACGATGATGTTGGTGTACTCGGCCATGTAGAACATACCGAATTTCATGGCCGAGTACTCGGTGTGGTAGCCGGCGACGAGCTCTGCGTCGGCCTCGGGCAAATCGAACGGTGTGCGGTTGGTCTCCGCGAAGGTCGAGACGAAGAAGACGATGAAGCCGACAAACTGCGGGATCACGTTCCATCGCGGGAGAAACCCGAGCCACGGGGCGGCGCTCTGGGCATCGACGACATCCGTCAGACGAAGAGATCCGGTCGACAGGATCACGCCGGCCGCCGCGGTTGTCATGGCGAGCTCGTAGGAGATGATCTGCGCGCCGGAACGGATGCCGCCCATCAGCGAGAACTTGTTGTTCGACGACCATCCCGCGAGCACGATGCCGTACACCGACAGGGACGTCAGCGCGAAGATGTAAAGCACGCCGATGGACACGTCGGCTCCGACCAGCCGGAGAGTGCGCCCGGCAATCGTGAGCGTGGAGCCGTACGGCAGGACGGCAAAAGTCGTGGCGGCCGAGAAAACGGCGATGAAGGGCGCGAGAATAAAGAGAAAGCGGTCGGCGCCCGACGGAATGATGTCCTCCTTCGCGAACATCTTCAACACGTCCACGGGTGCCTGGAGGAGGCCGTACGGCCCGACCCGATTCGGCCCGGGCCGGTCCTGGATCAGACCGGCGCCCCGCCGCTCCACCCAGACGACGAGCGGGATGACGGCGAGGACCACCAGGACCGGCGCAATCACACGGGCCGCGAGGAGGACCCAGTCGAGCGGGGTCACGGCCTTACAGCGCGCCGACGGAAACGAACATGCCCTTCTTCATCAGGATTCCCCCCGAGAGCTCGTCCTCCGGCACGTCTGCGTAGCCCTCGATCTCGGCGCCCATCTGCCGCCGCAGATCCACGGGCGTCCAGCTTCGGTCCCCGAAGCCGAGGGCGATGGCCAGAAGCAGGAGCAACTCCCCATGGGCTCGCACGGGAGGCCTCGGGAGGTAGGCACGCGCAAACTTCTGGATGCGTCCCTGAACGTTCGTAAACGTCCCCTCCTTCTCCGCGAGCGACGCGGCCGGGAGCAAGACATCGGCGGCGCGCGTCAAGGCATTGGCGGTTCGGGCACAGACGGCCAGCAACCGCGCCCGGCGAAGAATGGCGACCTTGGCCGGCTCCTCCGCGATCCGCGAAAACGCCGCGTCCGCCACAAAGACGAGCTCCGGCTTCGCCTTTCCCGAGAGCACGTCTTCGAGGCCGTATCCGCCCTCGGCGGGGGAGAGCCCCATGTCCTTTGCGCCGGCGAAGTTCGGCGCGGCGTGGTCGCCCTCGATCCAGGCGCTCCTCGACTTCATGCGGCGCGCCCTCGACTGATCCACGATCACGTCGCGATTGGGACAGGCCAGGTGGTCCGCCAGCTTGCGCAGCAGAAAGTTCTCTTCGTTGGAAAGGTTCGCGGACCCGAGGAAAAAGAGCCCTCGCGCGCCGGTCGAGCGGATCGTTTCGCGCACACCGGAGGCGATTGCCTCGATCGCGGCGGGCACGTGCGTCTCGACGGCCGCGTCCCCTTCGCGAACCGTCGCCCTCTCGATCTCCCGGAGATTCAGGCTCTCCGAGAGGAAGCGGCCGTAGTCACAAAGCCAGTAATCGTTGACCTCGGGGTTCAACCGCGGCAGGAAGCGGTAGACGACCGAATCCTTGTTCTCGATCGAGATGTTGCAGCCGATGTTGCACCCGGGGCAGACGGACGGCGTCTTGTGCAGGGACCAGACGCGGCTGCGGAAGCGGAACTCTCTCGTCGTGAGAGCGCCGACCGGGCAGACGTCTGCGGCGCAGGCGGACCAGTCGTTGGCGAGCGGCTTCCCATCGTGGGTCCAGACGAGCGTGCGGCCGCCGCGGTCCAGAAAGGTGAGCTCACCGGTCCCGGCGATCTCCTGGCAGAAGCGGATGCAACGTGTGCACTGAATGCAGCGGGTCATGTCGGCGATCACGTGCGGGCCGATCATGGTCCGGTCGAAGGAGGGGTACTGGCGTTTGCGCTCGTCAAACTGAGAAAGCTGTTGACCATAGCCGAAGGAGTTGTCCTGCAGCTTGCATTCGCCGGCCTGGTCGCAGATGGGGCAGTCCAAGGGGTGGTTGATCAGCAGGAACTCCATGTTGG
>JBOGJN010000016.1:0-1533 GCA_050745445.1 Thermoanaerobaculia bacterium | reverse complement strand
GCGCCAAGGTGCAGGACCTCTGGAGGTAGCGTTGAAGATCAACCTGCGGTCCGGCCAGTACCTGCTCTTCCCGGTCGAGGGGCTCGTGGCCTGCTTCTGCGCGACGGCGGCCTGGGGCATCCTCGTTGGGATTGTGGTCAGCTCGGCCGTCATGGCGCTCTGGGCCATCTCGGACCGCCTGAGCGTGCTCCTCGACCAGGGCGAGCATTCAGCAAAGGGCGGTGTTCGGAAATAATGAACGTTCACGACATCGTGAACATGGCCTGGCGCGTGAACGTCTGGCTGCGCTTTCGGCTCGAGGAGCTGCTGCATTGGATTCGAGCGGGGCGCCGGGGACCTCGCGATGTCCGTTGCGATTTGCCCGGACTGCGGGAGGAACCGCTACAAGGGCCGGCCCTGCGTCGGCGAAGGAGAGAGCGATGGCGAAGAGGAAGCCCGTCCGGAGGGCAGCTAGAAAATCTACTCGGAAGACTCGGAAGCGGGAGACCGACCGAGTGAAGCGGTTGGCCGATGCCGCCTTGAAGAAGTCGGCGGCGTTCAACGACATCATTGCCAGGCTGGAGAACGTGGAGAACGCGCGAGGCGCCGCGGTCGATGGCCCGATCCAGGTGGGCCGCTTCGGCAAGACTCCGGTGGGCTACAGCGGGGAGTCCACCGTGAGGTATCGCCTGAACCCACGCGACAGCGTCGACGTCCGCGTAGAGCCCGGCAGCCTGCGGTTGGCCTGCGGGGACAAGCGGAGGCTGAGGGTGAACCTCGGCAACGGCCTCTGGTTCCCGATTGGCGGCATGCTGTTCGTAGGGGTCTACGGGGATTGAGCGATATTCCCGTGCGGGAGGGCGCGACCCGGCCAGCGGCGGCAGCCGGTGGAAAACTCCCGCACGGGATGCCCGCCTGCGGTAGCCCGAACCCGCACGACGGCCGGCGCTGCGAGCGGGAGCAAGGGCATGAGGAGGCGCATGGCTACCGCGCCGGCGTGCTGTGCTTCATGATCGGGAGCGCGACGACGGAGTACGAGGCCGGGAGCGTATGGAGGCTTTGGCGATGAGCCGTGGTGAGACGTTTTCGGACCGCGGCCCGGCTCTTCCGGGCGCACCGGGCCCTGCGCGCCTGAAGTCGACATAAAAGTCGATTTCAGGCCCAAAAGTGCCGGCATCTCGTCACGGGCGGGTGCCTTCGCCCCCTCCCCGCCCGCAACCCACAGGGAAAAAGGGACGAGCGATCGAGGGGCGTGCCCCCCGCGATCGGGGCGTCATCACCTCGCTGATGGCTCGGCCATGGTCGGCCTCTGGCCCAGCCTCCCGAGCTGCTTCCCTGTAAGCATCAGAGTTACAAGGCGATGTGATTTATTTTTTCGCAGTGGTCGGTTTTCGGGCGATCCGGAACGGTTCTCGCAATAGACCTGAGCACAACTGAATAAAACGCGAGACGCACCGGGGCCGACCCGGGGCGAGCCCGAAAAGGGGCAGCCGAAATCGACGCCGACAAGGCCCGTCGAGGGTACATCCGGCGGAAAGAGTTCAGCGAGTGGCC
>JBOGJN010000015.1:0-1774 GCA_050745445.1 Thermoanaerobaculia bacterium | reverse complement strand
ATTTGGAGCCGATGCTCTGCGCTACTTCTTGATGCGCGAGATGGCGTTTGGCCAGGACGCCTATTTCTCCGATCAGGCCTTCCTCGCGCGCTACAATGCGGACCTCGCCAACGACCTCGGCAACACGGTTTCGCGCGTGGCGGCTCTCTGCCGGCAGTCGTTTGGCGCCACACCGGGGGAAACCTGCCCCACAAACGACATCCGCTCCGCGTACAAGACCGCCCTCCCCGAGTGGCGCTCGGCCATGGAGGAGTTTTCCTTCAATCGCGCGCTCGATGCAGTCTGGAGATTTCTTGCGGAGATCAACGGCTATATCGTGTCGCGCGAGCCGTGGAAGGTCCGCAAGGAAGAAGGGGTCTCGCCACGCCTTCACCGGATTCTCTACGCCGCGGCCGAGGGAGTGCGTCTCTGCGCCGTCCTTCTGCACCCCTTCGTCCCGGTGACCTCCCGCCGGATCTTCCAGACGTTCGGGCTACCCGGCCAGGACCCGGCGCCGGAGGATCTTTCCTGGGGGCGGCTCCAAGTGGACGTTCCCTTGACCGAACAACCCGCGCTCTTCCCGCGCGCCGACGCGGGAGAATATTTCGAAGCAAAGGATAAGAACATGACAGAACCGGTGAATCCACCTCCGGGAGCCTCGGCGTCCGTCTCGCCCGTGCCGTCGGAGGGCCGCATCGGGATCGAAGAGTTCCAGAAGGTCAAGCTCGTGACCGGCCGTGTGCTTGCGGCCGAGCGGGTCCCGAAGTCGAACAGGCTCGTCAAGTTGCAGATCGATCTGGGCGGCGAAGAGCGCCAGATCGTGGCCGGCATCGCCGCGCGCTACGAGCCGGAGGTCCTGGTCGGAAGAAACGTCGTCGTCGTGGCGAACTTGAGACCCGCGAAGTTGATGGGGGTCGAGTCCGACGGAATGGTCCTGGCCGCGACCGTTGGCGAGAAAGGGGAGCCGGTCTTGCTCGATGTGCCCGCGGACGTTCCGCCGGGAAGCAAAGTGAAGTGATCATTTCGAAATTCGAAATTCGAAATTCGAATTTTTCAGATAGCCACTGCCACCTCTACGTGGTTCCGGACGCTGCGGAGGCGCTGGAGCGGGCGCGAACGGCCGGCGTGACGCGCTTTCTCGTCCCGGGCACGACGCTCGAAGACTCGGAGAAGGCGGTCGCGGTGGCTTCGGAGCACGAAGATGTCTTCGCCGCCGTCGGGGTGCACCCTCACGAGGCCAAGGATTTCGACGCGACCCGGGATGGGGAGAGACTCGAAGCCCTGGCGCGGCGTCCGCGGGTCGTGGCCATCGGCGAGGTCGGTCTCGACTTCCATTACGACTACTCCCCGCGTGAGAAGCAGCTTGAGGTTCTGGAATGGATGCTCGATCTGGCCGCGCGGCGCAAGCTGCCTGTCCTTCTTCACAACCGCGAGAGCGGACCGGAGATCCTCGCGTTGCTCGAGCGTCTGCCTGGAAGGGAGCGTCCCGGTGTCTTTCACTCCTTCACGGAGAACGTCGAGTACGGGAGGAAGGTGCTCGATCTCGGGTATCTCGTCTCCTTCTCCGGGATGCTGACCTTCCGCGCCGCGGAGAACATCCGGGCGGCAGCGGCCGGTCTGCCGCTCGAAGCGATGCTCGTCGAGACCGACTCTCCCTTCCTCGCCCCGGTGCCCTACCGTGGAAAGCCGTGCGAGCCGGCCCATGTCGTCGAGACGGCGAAAAAGCTGGCGGAAATCAAGAAAACGGATCCTGGCACCGTGGCCTCTGTCACGACAGCGAACTTCGCCAGGCTCT
>JBOGJN010000014.1:0-3198 GCA_050745445.1 Thermoanaerobaculia bacterium | reverse complement strand
GCCTACGACTGCGAGTGCGTCGCCCTGGCGGAGGAGCTCGGCGGGCGCCTCGTTACCTCGGATGAAAAGCTGGCCAGGGCCGTTCCACGTGTCGCGCGCCGGCTCGGTAGTAGGTTGGCATGACGCTCTCGGCCGGCGTCCGGCTCGGCCCCTACGATCCTCGCTCGCAACCGCTTCCCCCGATGACCGATGGCGATCAGTGCTCCACACCCAGCTGCCGCAGGAGGCTTCCCATGTCGAAGTAATGGCGCACCGACTTGACTTTGTCGTTCGAGACCTCGACCACCTGACAGGCGCGGAGCTCGAAGTTCTTGCCGGTCGCGGGGATCTCTCCGGTCGACGTCTTCAGAGGCCCCTTGTGGGTGCCGCGCCACGTCATTTCGAGCACGACGGTATTGCCGCTCACCACCTCCGAGTTGAAAGTGGCCTTGGAGTCCGGCATTGCCGCAGCCCACCCCTTCCAGATGTCGATGACTTTGTCGACGCCTTCAACCTTACGCTGGGTCCCGAGCTCGTCATACACCAGCCCGGGCGCAACCCCAGCCTTCACCTTGTCCCAGTTCTTCTCGTTGTACGCGATGACCTGGGCCTTCGCAATATCAACCACCGACTGCTGCGCCATGACCAACCTCCTTTAAAAAAAGACCCTGACTCGAAACTTCCCGACCCTATCACACGCCGCATGCGTCGTTTCCCCTCGCCTTCCCTCGCAATGCGCCGAGAACTGCTCGCGATGTAAAGTTGCGGCCGCGGTCACCTGATGACACTCCAAGCCGGGACCCGCCTTGGACCGTACGAAGTCCTCTCTCCTCTGGGAGCGGGCGGGATGGGGGAAGTGTACAAAGCCCGGGACACGCGGTTGGAGCGCGAGGTGGCGGTCAAGGTGCTGCCGCAGAACCTGTCGTCTTCCGAGGAGATGCGCCAGCGGTTCGAGCGGGAGGCGAAGGCGATCTCGCAGCTTTCGCACCCGCACATCTGCGCGCTCTACGACGTGGGCTCGCACGAGGGCGTCGAGTACCTGGTGATGGAGCTGCTCGAAGGCGAAACGCTCGCGGCCCGCCTGGCGAAGGGGCCGCTGCCCCTGGATCAGACACTGCGATACGGCGTCGAGATCGCCGACGCCCTGGACAAGGCGCACCGGCAGGGGATCGTGCACCGGGACCTGAAGCCGGGCAACGTGATGCTGACGAAGTCGGGCGTGAAGCTGCTCGACTTCGGGCTGGCCAAGGTGCTCGTTCCGAAGGGGTCGGTCGAGAGCCTCACGTCGGCGCCGACCGCGGCGAAGGATGTGACGCAGGAGGGGTCGATTCTCGGCACGCTCTCCTACATGGCGCCCGAGCAGCTCGAGGGGAAAGAGGCCGATCCGCGGACGGATATTTTCGCTTTGGGCGCGACGCTCTACGAGATGGCAACGGGTCGGAAGGCCTTCTCCGGCAATTCCCGGGCGTCCCTGATCGGCGCCATCATGCACACCGAGCCGGCACCCATCTCGGCGCTCCAGCCGATGACGCCGCCGGCGCTCGATCGCCTCGTCAAGACCTGTCTCGCCAAGGATCCGGAGGATCGGTTTCAGACCGCGCACGACGTCCGCCTGCAGCTCCAGTGGGCCGCGGAGGGAGGATCGCTGGCAGGTCTGCCGGCGCCTTCGGCGGCGAGGCGCAGGAGCTGGGAGCGGCTGGCCTGGATCGCGGCGGCGCTGCTCGGCATCGGTCTCGCCGTCTCGCTCTTTCTCCAACTCCGGCAGCCGGCTCGGGCAGCGGGAGAGCGGCGTGCCCTGAAGCTCTCGATCCTGCCTCCCGAGAAGACATCGTTCCAGCCCGGCAACATCGCCCTCTCGCCGGACGGAACTCGCGTCGCTTTCGTCGCCGCGGGCGCGGACGGAAGGAACGTCCTCTGGATCCGCCCCCTCGATTCCCTCGAGGCTCGGCCTCTGCCGGGCACCGAGAGGGCCTTCTCGCCGTTCTGGTCTCCGGACGGCCGGTTCCTCGCCTTCTTCGCCGAGGGGAAGTTGAAGAAAGTCGAGGCGTCCGGTGGCCCGCCTCAGACATTGTGCGACGCGCGCCTGGGACGGGGCGGGACCTGGAATCGCGACGACATCATCGTCTTTGCTCCGGAACCCACCGAAGGCCTGTACCGCGTCTTGGCCACCGGAGGTCAGCCCGCTGCCCTGACGAAGCTCGATCCATCCCGGCAGGAGAACTCCCATCGCTGGCCCACGTTCCTGCCCGACGGGCGCCATTTCCTTTATTTCGCTCGGAGCCCTCAAGCGGAGAGCCGCGCGATCTACCTGGGATCGCTCGAATCGAAAGAGACCCGGCGCCTGATGAGCGGGAACTCGAATGGCCTCTTCGCGGAGGGCTACCTGCTCTTCGAGCGGGACGGATGGCTCGTCGCGCGGCGGTTCGATGCCCGAGGACTCGAGTTCACGGGTGAGCCGCTCCCCATCGCCCCGAAAGTCAAGGGGACCGATCCCCTGAGGGCCGCAGCGTTCACCGTTTCGGACACGGGCGTGCTGGCATTCGTGGCGGGCGCCCCCTCGGAATTGCGGCAGCTCGGCTGGGCCGATCGAAGCGGCAAGCCGCTGGGCGCGGTCGGCTCTCCCGGGCTCTACCTCGGCTTCAGTCTTTCCCCCGACGACAAGCGCGTGGCCCTGGACCTCGTGAATGTGGAGGCCGGGGGCCGCGAGATCTGGCTGATGGAGCTCGCCCACGGCGTCGCCTCACGGCTCACGCTTCCCCCGTCGCTGGAGGTCAGACCCGTCTGGTCTCCGAACGGGGGCCGAATCGCCTATGTAGCCAACCAAGGGGCGGGCCGGTTCGACCTCTACCAGAGGCCGTCCAGCGGTGCCGGGATCGCGGAGTCGCTGCTGAAGTCCGATCTGACAAAGGACCCGACCGACTGGTCGCGAGACGGGCGTTTCCTGATCTACGAAACGAGCGGGTCAGGCCGCAAGATCCAGCTCTGGGTCCTTCCGCTCTTCGGCGACCGGAAGCCCGTTCCCATTCTGCAAACGCCCTTCAACGAATCGCAGGGCGCCTTTTCTCCAGACGGCCGGTTCTTCGCCTATGTCTCGGATGAATCGGGGCGGCAGGAGGTGTACGTGCAGACCTTTCCGGTCTCTGCGGCCAAGTGGCGAATCTCCCCGGACGGGGGCTCACAGCCCCGGTGGCGCCGCGACGGCAAGGAGATCTTCTATCT
>JBOGJN010000013.1:0-5813 GCA_050745445.1 Thermoanaerobaculia bacterium | reverse complement strand
GGAGAGGTCGGCGCCGACGCGCGAGAGGATCCGGCGGGCGGCCTCCTCGTGGCTCTTGGTTTCCACGAGGATACGCACGGTTTCGCCGGGCGCGATCTTCCGGACGATCTCGCCGTAGATCCACGGGATCAGCGCGAACTTGCCCGGCCAGTCGGTTGTGTTGTGCGGCCAGCCGATCCAGGTGGCCTCGTGCGGCTCCCACTCGGCGGGCATCCGGCAGCCCCCCGCCGCCGGCGTGCGCGTCCCTACGCCTGTGGCTTCTTGGCCCACGGGTCTTCGTCCAGGAAACGGCGCGTGATCCCGGCGTAGGCGTCGATGCGGCGATCGCGCAAGAAGGGCCAATTGCGCCGCACGTCCTCGATACGCGCCAGGTCGATCTCGGCGAGCAGGATCTCCTCGCGGTCCGCGGGAGCCTCTGCGATCAGGATGCCCTGCGGGTCCGCGACGAAGGAAGAGCCCCAGAACTCGATGCCGGCCCCGCCGCCGGGAGGCGTTTCGTGTCCGACCCGGTTGACGGCGGCCACATAGAGGCCGTTCGCGATGGCGTGCCCGCGCTGAACGGTGATCCAGGCCTCCCGCTGCGCGGCGCCTTGCTCGGCCTTCTCGTGCGGATGCCAGCCGATGGCCGTCGGATAGAAGAGCATGCTCGCGCCCTGAAGGGCCGCAAGCCGCGCTCCCTCGGGATACCACTGGTCCCAGCAGATCAGGGTTGCAAGTCTCCCCGCGCGCGTGTCGAACGCCGGAAAGCCCGTGTCACCGGGCGTGAAGTAGAACTTTTCGTAGTAGGCCGGGTCGTCCGGGATGTGCATCTTGCGATAGAGCCCGGCAAGCCGCCCGTCCGCGTCGAGGATCGCCGCGCTGTTGTGGTAGAGGCCGGCGGCCCGCCGCTCGAAGACCGGCGCGATGACGACGACTCCGTTCTTGCTCGCGGCCTTCCCGAGGGCCTCCGTGGAAGGTCCCGGAACCGGCTCGGCCAGATCGAAGGTTGCGGCGTCCTCCCGCTGGCAGAAGTACTGCGAGCGGAAGAGCTCGGGCAGGCAGACCACCGCGGCCCCCGCCCGCGCCGCCTCTTCGACTTTCGTGACAGCCCGGGAGAGGTTCTCCTCGGTGTCCGCTGCGCAGGTCATCTGGACAAGGCCGATCCGGAATCGCGCGGGGGAGCTCATCGCGGGCAGCCTACCGAACGCGACCCCCCTGGACAAGGCAAAGAACGCCGTTTCGTTTGCGTCGAGCGCAGAACCCACTCCCTACGGCGCCGTAGGATAGGGCAATGACGGAGGTCTCCGGGTCCCGGCGCGTCGTGGTCGGCGGGCTGGCGCGCAACGCCGCGATCTCGACCTGGGTCGGCGTGGCGTTCCTCTTCCTGATATTCGTCGGCCGGCAGGAGTTTTGGGGCTGGCGGCTCGCGCTCTACGGCGCGCTCGGAGGATTCGCGGTCTATGTCTTTTGCCATTTCCTCGACGCGACGGTGGGCGACCGGATCCGCCGCTGGAAGCTCGTGCCGGACAAAGTCGTCGGGGTGCCGCTCTACTTCGTCGGGGGCTGCGCCGGGTTCATCGCCACCACGGCGGCGATCCACGCGGTCGGGCTCATGCCCTTCGACCTGGGCCGGCGTGACCTGCGAATCGCGCTCCTCTTCAGCGGCGGCATCTCGATCGTCGTCGGGCTGCTCTTTTACTCGTTCGAGGTGATGCGCGGGCGGCTGCGAAAGTCCATCGAACGGATCAAGGAGCAGGAGTTTGCGGAGAAGGAGCTCGCGCTCGCGCGCTCGATCCAGAGCCGCCTGCTGCCGCCGGCCGAAATGGAGGGCCCGGGCTACCGCATCGCCGCGCGGAACCTGCCGGCCCGGTTCGTGGCGGGCGACTTCTATGATGTCTTCCCCCTCTCCGATGGGACGGTCGGTCTCGTCGTGGCCGACGTCTCGGGCAAGGGGATCGGCGCGAGCCTCATCATGGCGTCGGTGAAGTCGGTCGTGCCGCTGGTGGCCTCCGGGCGGTCTGTTTCCGAGACACTCCGGGAGCTCAACCGCAAGCTTTCGGCCGAGCTCGCGGCCCGCGAGTTCGTGGCGCTCGCCTGCGCCCGGTACGACACGGCAAGCGGCTCGCTGGAGCTCGCCAATGCGGGGCTGCCCGATCCGTACTTCCTGGACGCGGGTGAATCGGTCCGGCCCTTGTCGGTGCCGGGCCCGAGGCTTCCTCTGGGCATTCGTCCGGACGTGGCCTATGAATCGCTGACCGTTTCGCTCGCGCCCGGGCGGCGCGTGCTCTTCTTGACCGATGGGATTCCGGAAGCCCGCACGGGAAACGGCGATCCCTTAGGCTACGAGGCGCTCGCGCTTCTCCTCGCTGAAGGCAGCGGTCCGCCGGCACAATGGCTCGACTCTCTCCTCGATCGAGTGCGCGCTGTGACCTCCGGGGCACTCGAGGACGATTGGACCGTTCTCCTTCTCGAGCGGCGAGGAGCGGCCTGAGAGACGCGCCAAAAGGCGCACGCAGCGCCGCAACGACCGTGTCGTCTGTCGGGCGAGGGTTATAGACTTTCGAGACCTTGCCGTTCTGCTCGATCGTCTCCCCGCACATCCTGATCGCCATCTGCGAGAACGGCACGGCCGAGGAGCGCGGAAGGGCTCTGCGAACGCTTGTCCTTTCGGAACGGCTGCGCGCGAGGCGGCAGCTTCTCGCGGCTCTGCCCGGAGCCACGCCCGCCGGGGAGAAGCGTCGCACCGTCTATGACGCGAAACACCACACGACTTTGCCGGGCACCCTCGTGCGCGCGGAGGGCGATGCGGCCTCTCCCGATGTCGCCGTCAACGAGGCCTACGACGGCGCGGGCGAGACTTACGACCTCTATTTCGATATCTACGGCAGAAATTCGATCGACGACAAGGGCATGCGGCTCGACTCCTCGGTCCACTACGGGTCCGGGTACGACAACGCCTTCTGGAACGGCACGCAGATGGTCTATGGCGACGGGGATGGGAAGTTCTTCGCGCGTTTCACCAAAGCGGTGGACGTCATCGGGCACGAGCTGACGCACGGCGTGACCGCGCACGAGGCCAACCTCGACTACCAGAACCAGCCGGGAGCATTGAACGAGTCTTTCTCCGATATCTTCGGCTCGCTCGTCAAGCAAAGGACCTTGAAGCAGACGGCGCAGCAGGCGGACTGGCTGATCGGCGAGGGTCTCTTTACGCCTCAAGTCAACGGCGTGGCGCTGCGGTCCATGAAAGCTCCGGGCACCGCCTACGACGACCCCGTGCTCGGCAAAGACCCGCAACCCGCGAACATGAAGGACTACGTCGAAACGACCGACGACGACGGAGGCGTGCACATCAACTCCGGCATCCCGAACCACGTCTTCTACCTCGCGGCTACCGCGATCGGGGGCTTCGCCTGGGAGAAGACGGGCAAGATCTGGTACGTCGCGCTGACAGAAAAGCTGCGTCGCGACTCCGACTTTGCCGCAACGGCCAGCCTGACGGCTGCCGCGGCGGGAGAGCTCTTCGGCGCCGGTGGGACGGAAGAGAAAGCCGTTCGCGCCGCCTGGCGTCAGGTCGGGGTGGCGTAGAACATGGGAGATCCAGAGGACGCTATCGCTCGCGCAATAGCCTGAGATCCATGGCATCTCCCGCCTATGTGCTTGTCCTCGACCAGGGGAGCACGAGCTCGCGAGCCGTGCTCTATGACCGCGCGGGCAAGATCGTCTTTCTTCAACGAACAGCCCTGGAGACGCTCCTCCCCGGCGCGGAGCGGGTCGAGCACGACCCGTCTGCCCTCTTCGACAGCCAGATCCGGGCGTTGCGCGGCGTGCGGAAGTGGCTCGGCAAAGGAGGGGAGCGCAGGATCGCGGCTGTCGGCGTCACAAACCAGCGATCCACCTTTCTGCTCTGGGAGAGGAAAACCGGAAGACCGCTCTGCCGTGCCATCAGCTGGCAGGACCGCCGGGGAGAAGAAAGCTGCATCGAGATGGCCCGGCATCAGGACAACATCCGGGCGAGGACAGGTCTGCGCCTCACACCCCACTCCACGATTGCGAAACTCCGATGGGTGTTGCGTCACGTGGAGGGTGCCCGGAAGAAGGCGCAAAACGGCGACCTCGTCTTCGGCACGGTCAATACCTATCTGATCTGGCGGCTCACCGGGGGAAGGGTCCACGCCACGGACGACACCAATGCCTCGCGAACATTGATGATGAACCTCCGCACGCGGGCGTGGGACCCGGAGCTGCTGTCGCTCTTCGAGATTCCACCGGTCCTCCTTCCCCGGATCCAACCCACGTCGGCGTCCTACGGAGAGGCGGCGATCGGTCGTTGCGCCGTTCCAATTCTTGCGAGTATCGGCGACCAGCAGGCCTCGCTTTGCGGCCAGGGAGGTTTCCGGCCGGGCCACCTGGCGCTGACCTACGGAACCGGCGGATTCCTTCTCTGGAACGTCGGAGAGCGGCCGCAGATGCGGACCTCGCTTCTTTCCACGGTCGCCTGGTCGGCGCAGAGACGTGTCTGCTACGGTCTCGAGGGCACCGTAAACGCCGTTGGCTCGGCGATCCTCTGGCTGAAGCATTTGGGATTGATTGCGCGGCTGGAGGAGATCGATGACCTCTGCCGGGCCTCCCGGCAAGAGGTCGCGTTTGTTCCGGCGCTCGCCGGTCTCGGCTCGCCGCACTACCGGCCGGTCGAGACGGCCCTGTTTGGCCTGAAGCGGACGACGACGCGTGCCGACCTGGTCCGCGGCTTGATCGAGGGTGTCGCGTATCTGATGAAGGACAACTACGAGCGGATGAAAGTGGAACTTCGCGCGCCGCCTCGAACGATCTCGGCTGGCGGCGGTGCGGCGCAGTGCCGGTGGTTGGTCCAATTCCAGGCGGATCTCTTTGGACGGGAGATTGGCCTCTCCAACGTCTACGAGACGACCTCCCGCGGCGCGGCCTACCTGGCTGGCCTGGAGCGCGGGTTCTGGAGGAGTCTGGACAGCCTCGATCGCGCCAAGCGGCCCGCCAGGCGCTTCCTGCCGAGGCTGTCGTCGCTCGAGGTAGAAAAGAAGTACGCGCGGTGGCAACGTGCGCTGGAGCTCGCCGGAGAATGGAAAGAAGCCTCGCCGACGCCGTAACTTGCATCCGACTCTAGCGTCTCTCCTGGTGTACAGACAAGGAGGCAGTCCGATGGCATCCCGAAGGATGGTCGGCGGATCGGTCACGGCGTTGCTGCTCGGCTGCCTGATGGCGCCGGTGGACGCCGCGGGCGGACAGTCCCAAGAAACGATTCTGGTTTCCGATCGCGCGGGGGACGCCTACGTCCTGTCGCGCGGAGGCCATTGGTCGAGCACGAACGAATCCCTCGAAGCTCTTCGCGGCGTCCAGCGCAGATTTTCCGGAGAGTTTCTCTGGGTGCGGCGCGCCGGCAAGGAATACCTGATTCGCGACCGCCGGATCATCGACGAAGCGCAATCGCTCTTTGCGCCGCTCCGGAGGCTCGACCCCGAACGGGCCGCGCTTGAGCCCCGACAGTCACGCCTCGAAAGCGAACAGGCCGCGCTGGATCGCGAGCAGGAAAAACTCGAACGGGAGTTGGACAGACTCACCGACGACCCCGAGGCCCGGGATGAAGAGTCCGCCCGCCGGCGTCTCGAGCGGCGCCAGCGGGAGCTCGAATCGAAGATGCACGCCCTCGAACAGGAGGAGCGGGAGCTGGGTGCGGTGGAACGCTCGATCGATGAGCGCGAGGACGCGCTCGAGAAGAAGGCGGAGGGGGAGCTGTGGGGGCTGATCGACCGGGCGCTCGCCCGGGGACTCGGCCGGCCGGCCGAACGCTCCTGAAC
>JBOGJN010000012.1:0-12144 GCA_050745445.1 Thermoanaerobaculia bacterium | reverse complement strand
AGTCGCACTCGAGCTCGTCGCGCCGGAAGGGAAAGTGCGCGAAGGCGTGGGCGCCGTCCACGAAGACTTCGATCCCCCTTTCCCGTGCCATCCGGATGATGTCGCGCACCGGCAAAATCTGACCGGTCAGGTTCGTGATGTGCGTGATCTCGATGACGCGCGTCTTCGGGGTTAGCTCCCGGCGGAACCGCTCGACGACGTCGGCCATCGAGGGCGGCGGCACGGGGAAGGAGATCTGTTTGACGACGATGCCCTCTCTGCGCGCGCGCTGTTCCCAGGTCGTGATCATGCGGGGGTAATTCTGGTTGGTCAGGACAACCTCATCGCCGGCAGCGAGATCGATCCCGAGGATCAGGGTCTCCATCGCCTCGGAGGTGTTGCGCGTGATGGCCATCTCCTCGGGATCGCAGCCGAACTCGGCCGCGAGCTCCCGCCGCACCGACTCGATGCGCGGCTCGAGCACGTCCCACATATGGTGCACGGGGATCTCGTTGGAGAAGCGCAGGTCCCGGATCATGGCCTCGAGCACGTGGGAGGGCGTGGGGCTGCACCCGCCGTTGTTCAAGTTGATCAGTGTGCGGTCGGTGTCGAACGCGCGGGCGATCTCGGACCAGTAGGCCTCGTCGCCCGCGAGCTCTGCGGCCGGCTTCGGGCCCGCTGAGCGGGAGGCCCGGGCGACGCGCAGGAAGGCGTCGGCGCGGAATGCCGGCAGGGCAAACCCGGCGGCCATTCCGGAGAAGAGAGCGCGGCGATTCATGGTCATGGAGCCCCTCCTCTCAGCCGAATTGTGAATGGTGAATGGCAAATTGTGACTTGGAACCGACGAGGCGGGGCCGCCTCCGTCAAATCACAAATCCCCAATCGAGAATCACAAATTTTTCCTGTCTCATCCTACTCCGTGTGCGCCCCCGTCCGCCGCGCGTTGATGTCTCCGGTGATGAGCCTCGCCCCTCGCTGGTAGCTGAAGTAGGCCCAGGCCCACTCGAACATCACGATGAAACGGTTGCGGAAGCCGATGAGGTAGAGGATGTGGACGAAACACCAGAAGAGCCACGCGGGGAACCCGGAGAGTCGCATTCGCGGAAGATCGGCCACGGCGGCGGCGCGTCCCAGAACGGCGAGGTTGCCCGGGTCAAAATAGCGAAAGGCCCGCCGCGGGCAGCCCGCGCAGACCCGTGCAATGCTCTTTGCGGCACAACGCCCCTGCTGGATCGCGACTTGAGCGACTCCGGGGAGTGGGCTTCCGGTCTGGTGGAGGAAGGCGGCCAGATCGCCGATGACAAAGACCTCGCGGTGCCCGGGAACCGTGAGATCGGGCTCGACCAGCACGCGTCCGGCTTGGTCGAGCGGCGCCTGGAGAGAACGCGCCAGAGGCGAGGCCGTCACACCGGCGCCCCAGAGGATCGTGGCGGCCTCGAGACGCTCATTTCCGAGCGCGATGAAGCCCCGACCGATCGCCGTCACGGGGCATTCCGTGCGAACTTCGACGCCGAGTTTCCTCAGGGACTCCTCGGCCCGGGCCGAGAGCTCGGGCGCGAAGGTCGGCAGGATGCGCGGTCCCGCCTCGACCAGGACAATGCGAGCCTCGCGCGGATCGATCGCGCGGAAATCGCTCACCAGCACGTGTCGTGCGATCTCGGCGATCGCGCCGGCAAGCTCCGCCCCCGTTGGCCCGCCGCCCACCAGAACGAACGTCAGAAGCGCGCGGCGCCGGTCAGCGTGGGTCTCCCGTTCTGCTCTCTCGAACGCGAGCAAGATGCGACGCCGGATCTCGAGCGCGTCCTCCAGACTCTTGAGACCCGGCGCGTGGGTCTCCCAGTCGTCATGCCCGAAATAGGCGTGCCGCGCTCCGGTCGCGAGAATCAGGTGGTCGTAGTCAATCTGGCCGTCCGAGAGCTCGACTCGCCGGGAGGCCGTGTCAATCGCGACCACCTCGGCCAGCAAGACCGACGCGTTCTTCTGGCGGCGCAGGATCGAACGGATCGGATAGGCGATGTCGCCGGGAGAGAGTGCGGCGGTCGCGACCTGATAAAGAAGGGGTTGGAAGAGGTGGTGGTTGCGGCGGTCCACGACCGTGACGCGCACGGGAACGCGGCGCAGGGCGCGTGCGGCGGAGAGGCCCCCGAAGCCGGCCCCCACGATGACGACATGAGGCTCACTCATGGAAGAATCGGTTCATTGAACCATTGAATCATCGGTTCAATTTCGGCGCTGATCAACCGATGAACCGATTGCTGATGGCGGATGGCTGGAGGGGAGGAGAACATGGAACTCGAAGTCCGGCGCCAGGTGTTGCGCAAGTTGACCTACGGGATGTACGTCATGACGGCCTCGGCGGAAGGCAGAATCGCCGCCTCGACCCTGACCTGGCTATCCCAATGCTCTTTTCGCCCGCCGCTCGTCATGATCGGGATCCAGGCGGCGAGCCGGATGCACGAGACAGTCGAGAAGAGCGGCGCGATCGCGGTGAACATCTTGAGGGAGGGGCAAGAGAAGATCGCGGAGACCTTCTTCCGGCCGGTCGCCGTCGAGGGGAATCGCCTGGGGGGCCTGGCCTTTGAGCCCGGACCGGCGACGGGAGCTCCCCTCCTGACAGATCTGCCCGCCTGGTTCGAGGCCCGCGTGACCGACGCCGTCGCCCGCGGCGATCACACGGTCTTTGTGGCCGAGGTCGTCAACGCGGGTCTGCGCGAGGAAACCGCGAGGCCACTCCTGCTCGCGAGCACGTCCTGGAACTACGGGGGCTGAGCGGAGCTCCGGCGGTTTACCTCGCGAACACCTCCTCGATCGGCGTGATCCTGACGTCCTCGGGGCGGATGCCGAGCTTTCTTTCGCCGATTCTCCGGTCCTCGTCGAGTAGATCCTTCGGCTTTTCGGCGTCGTAGTGGATCGGCGTGTAGGTGTCCGAAACGAGCTGGTCCTTCAGCCCCTTGGCGTCCTTGGTGACGATCACGACGGACAGGTCATTCGCGGACAAGTGGCGGCGGATCGCCGCGTTGACCTCCTCGAGGGTCAGCGCTTTCAAGCGCTCGCGCAGGAAAGAGGTGAACACCGGAATGCCGTACCACTTCGAATCGAGCGCATACCCGAGCTGCTCGTCTTGCCTCGCGGTCATGACGAAAACGTTCTTTGCGAGGTACTCGCGCGTCCGCTCGAAGTCCTCCCGGGAGATTCCGTCCTCGATCAGCCTGCCGAGCTCGTACAGCGCGATCTTCAACGCGATGGGGCCGTTTGCGGGAAGCACCGGCCGGATCCAGACCTCGAAGATCTGGAAGCGGCGCGCAATGTTCGGGTCGGGGAAGAACTGGAACATGCCGCGGGGGAAGGCCTCGATGTAGGCGTAGTCGCCGTAGTTCAGTCCGCGCAATTCCCGGATCCTCTGATAGAGGTGGGAGACGGAGGAGCGGTGCTCCCCGAGCCAGGTGCGCGCGAGCATCAAGGCCGCATAGTCGGGATGGGAGCGGGTGACCGGGATCGGGAGACCGAAGGAGATCGCCGTCGCGCGCGTTTCCTTCTCGAGAATCTCGACCTCGATTCCCTTGGGCCGCTTGCCGACAATGCCTTGCGGGTCCGGGAGGGCAGGGCCGGCCGGCAAGTTCGAGAGCTCCTGCTTCAGACGCGCGACGAGCTCCTCCGGCGCGTCTCCCGCGACGCCGACGCTCAAACTGGCCCGCGTGTAGGCCGCCTTCCAGAACGCACGGACGTCGTCGAGCGTCAGGGACTCGATGCCCGCCACGGTGCCCAGCACGGGATGTCCGTAAGGGGTTCCGGCGAAGATGTTGGTCTGGAGGCGCTCCTTGCCGAGCTCCTCTTCGTTGTTGGAGCGCAGATCCTCCGTGAGGGCGTTCTTCTGCGCGTCCTTCAGACGCTGAAAATCCTCTTCCCGGAAGCCCGGATCGAGCAGCATGGGCAGCACGACGTCGAAAAAGACCTTCCCGTTGTCGCGGTGGATGCGCCCCGTCAGCGTCGTCATCTCCTTGTCCACCTGCGCCTCGAAGCTGCCGGCCATCGGGTAGAGCAGCTTGCGGATCTCGTCGATGCGGAGCTTCTTCGAGCCCGCGTCGGTGACCATCGCGGCCGTGAGAGCGGCGAGGCCCTCCTTGCCCTTCGGGTCGTGGGCGGAGCCGACCGTGAAGAGGAGCTTGACGTTCAGCTGCGGCAGGGGGGAGGGGAGCGTCACGACCCGCAGATCCGAGGAGTCCTCCCTGGCCTTTTGCGGCTCAAGTGTGGCGAGCGGCGGTAGCTTGGTCATCGCTTCGGGGATTGCCTCCTGGGAGAGTGTCGTCACGACCAGGCCATCGTCCGTGAAGTAATGCTTTGCCACGGCCTGGAGGTCTGCGGGAGTGAGCGAAGCGTGGACGCGGAAGAGGTTGTTCAGGGTGTCGTAGGAGCGGCGATACCGGACAAAGCTCGCCAGGGTGGCCGCGATTGTTTCCGTGTTGTCGAGCCGGCGGACGAAACTGTAGCGGGCGTTGGACTTCGCGTCTCCCAGCCGCCTGGCGTCGACCGGCCGGGCACGGGCCGCCGCATAGGTCTTCAAGATCTCGTCCCGGACCGAGACGGCGTCCTCGAGCTTCTTGACCCGCGCGTACACGGTGACGAGCGATGGGTCGGCGTTGCCGCCGCTGTCGGCAAGGAGCTGGTCCACCTTCTGCTCCTCCTCCACGAGGCGCCGGTGGAGCTCCGAGGTCTCGCCGAAATAGAGATCGAAGAGCGTATCGAGAGCAGCAAAGTCCTTGCCCGTTTCGGAGAAGGCGGGGCCGTGAAAGGCAACTGTCACCCAGGGCAGCGTGGGGCTTGTCCACGACACGTGGACGGCCACGGGAGCCTTCGTGGGCGGCTCCTCCGGAATCCGCGCGCGATAGTCGCCGCGCTTCCAGCCGCCCCAGTATTTCTCGACGAGCGCGAGCACCCGCGCCGGCTCCACGTCCCCGGCCACGATCACCGTCGTGTGCTCCGGGCGGTACCAGCGCTGGAAGAATGTCTTCGAGTAATCGAACTGGTTCGGCATGTCCTCGATGTCCTTCAGAAACCCCATCGTGGTGTGCTTGTAGGTGTGGGTCGTGAAGGCCTTGTCGTGCTGGACCTCTTCGAGCTTGACGAGCGGGTTCGCGCTGTTTTTGTTGTACTCGCCCAGGACCGCGCGGGCCTCGGTCTTGAATCCCTCCAGCGAATAATCGAGGTTCCGGAAACGGTCGGCCTCCACCCGCAGCATCGTGTCGAGGTCTTCCTTGGAAAACGTCGTGTGATAGTTGGTGTAGTCGTCGGTCGTGTAGGCGTTCTGGCGCGCGCCCATACGCGTCAGGATCTGCTGGTACTTCTCGGGCGGGTAGGCCTTGGTTCCGCGAAACATCATGTGCTCGAAGAAGTGCGCAAAGCCGGACTTGCCCGGCTCGACCTCGTTGCGGGATCCCGTCTGGACGGGTATCTGAAGCGAGACGATGTTGGGAAAGCCGGTCGGGACGACGAGCACCTTCAGGCCGTTGGCGAGGGTCTTCTCGGTGGCGCGGAAGGGGAGGATGTCACTCGAGGAAGAGATCTTCTTTGGCATCCGGGCCGGACCCTTCTTCTGCGCTGGGGCGCCGATCGGCATGGCGGCGAGCAGGATAGCGGCAAGGGGGCGAAATCGGGACATGGAATTTCTCCTCTCGTTTTGGGCCGGTCGATTCTATCTACGGGTGAGACGAGGGGAAGTTCGCCCGCCTGCCTTTTTCCCGGCCATGCCGGCCGGTCGTTTACCATCGGGGCATGACGCGGGTCTTGCTGCTTCTTCCGACGACGACCTACCGGACCCCCGACTTTCTGGAGGCCGCCAGGCGCCTCGGGGTGGACGTGACCGTGGCTTCGGAGCAATCGAGCACGCTCGAGAGGCTGAACCCGGACGGTCTGCTGACGCTCGACTTCTACGATCCGGAGGCATGCGCACGCCAGATTGTGGCGTTTGCCAGGGGCTGCCCGCTCGATGCCGTGCTGGGCGTGGACGAGGACACGGCGGTCGCCGCCGCCGCGATCGCGCAAGCGCTCGGGCTTCCTCACAATCCTGTCCCCGCGACGGCCGCGGCCCGGGACAAAGGGAGAATGCGGCGGCTCCTCGCGGAGGCAGGCGTGCCGTCCCCCTCCCACCGTCTGCTCCAAAGGCACGAGGATCCGCGACGGGCCGTGGCCGACATCCGCTTCCCGTGCGTCTTGAAGCCGACCTTTCTCGCAGGCAGCCGCGGCGTCATTCGGGCCAACGATCCAGAAGAGTTCGTCTCCGCCTGGCACCGGATCGAGAAGATCTTAGGCGACCCCGAGGTCGAGCGGCGGGGAGGGAAGCTCGCCGAAGAGATTCTGGTGGAGAGCTTCGTGCCGGGCGTCGAGGTGGCGGTCGAGGGTCTTCTGCAGCGGGGTGAGCTTCGAGTCCTCGCGTTGTTTGACAAACCCGATCCCCTGGACGGACCCTTCTTCGAGGAGACGATCTACGTCACCCCCTCTCGTCTCCCCGGAGAAACACAACGCCGGATCGCGCAGGTGACCGGGCACGGGGCGCAGGCGCTCGGGCTGCGCGTTGGGCCCATTCACGCCGAGCTGCGCGTGAATGCGGAAGGGCCATGGCTGATCGAGATCGCGGCTCGCTCGATCGGCGGTCTCTGCTCCCGGACACTGCGGTTCGCAATGGGGATGTCGCTCGAAGAGCTGATCCTGCGGCACGCGCTTGCGATGGAGGTGGCGGAGCCGGAGCGCGATCGGCGCGCGGCCGGCGTCCTGATGATCCCGATCGCGCGGGCGGGCGTCCTGGAGGGCGTCCAGGGGCTGGAGACAGCGCGCGCCGTGCCGGACATCGAGGACATCACGATCTCGGCGCATCCGGGGCAGAGGCTGGTGCCGCTGCCGGAGGGATCGCGTTACCTGGGTTTCGTTTTCAGCCGCGCCGCGACTCCCGAGCGCGCTGAGGCGGCGCTTCGTGAGGCGCACACGAAACTGAAGTTCCTGATCGGCTGACTGCTCCGAGCTTTCAGCCGTCAGCTGTCAGCTCCAAGGTTGCCATGGGCCCGGCTGATAGCTGAAAGCTGATAGCTGATAGCTACTTCGCGGGCGAGTAGTAGGGATTGCGGCCCGCCGCGTGATCGGTGGTATCCAGGATCTCTCCGACCTTCGGGATCAGCGTGCGGATGGCCTTTTCGATCCCCTGTTTGAGCGTCACGTCGGCCGCGCCGCAGCCCTGGCAGCCGCCCCCCATCCGGATGAAGACGTTGTTCCTCTTGATGTCGATCAACTCGACGTAACCGCCGTGCTGCGCGACCGCCGGGTTGATGTCGCGGTCGAACAGGTCGCGGATCGCCCACTTCAAGTCCCCCTCCGAAGGGAGCGTCTCGAAGTATTCCGAGGTCACGATCGGCGCCCCGCTGCGGATGTGCTTGCGGATGATGTTGCCGACTCCCATGGCGGCCCAATCCACGGAGTGCGCGGCCGTCAGCGTCACGACGTTGTCGGCAATCAGCGCCGATTCGATGCCGGCAACCGCCAGCAGCTCGACGGCCAGGGGCGACGGCGTTGCCGCGGCCGGGTCCGCGAAGAAGGCCGAGTCACCCGGCAGCAGGGGACGGTCCACGACGAATCGGCAGCTCTCGCCGCCCGTCGAGGGCTCTCCCGTGATCCTGACCTCGGCGTCCATGCTCATGCAATTATAGCCGCGCTGTCATACGGCCGCCCATCTCGAGGCCACTCAAGGGTGTACAAGCGAGTGATGGCTCCAGGCGAGATCCAGGACGAGCTCGAACGGCTTCATGTCACCAGTTACGTTTGGGCCCTTGCTTGCTGTGGACGGGACCGCGAGGAGGCGGAAGACGTGCTTCAGGCAAGCTACTTGAAGGTTCTCGCGGGAAGCGCGACGTTCGGGGGGCACTCGAGCTTCAAGACGTTTCTCTTCGGTGTTATCCGCCGAACTGCGTCGGAGGTGCGCCGCCGCAATGCGCTGCGCCGCTTCTTACTCGCAGACTGGGGGAGAGGCCAGAGCCAGCCGGCGGCGGCTCCTTCACCCGAGGAGCGGCTCACGCTGCTCGCTGCGCTCGCCAGGCTGCCCCGCCGGCAGCGGCAGGTCCTGGAGCTGGTGTTCTCCATGGGCCTGACGGTCGAGGAAGCGGCGGAGACGCTCAAGATTTCCGTCGGCAGCGCGCGTGTCCACTATGACCGGGGCAAGAGGCGGGTCGCGAAGCTGGTCGGTGTGCGGGGCGGCCCGTGACCCAAAGAAACGAGGACCGCGAGCTCGCGCGTTTCTTCGAGGAGCTTCGTCGGGCAGACGAAGCCTCGGCGCCACGTTTCCGGCAGGTGCTGGAGCGGCGGCAGGCGCCCACGCGCGCCCGGAGTCTTCGGTCCGTAGCGGCAGTCAGCGTGTGTGTTCTTGCGCTTTTGCTTCTCTGGCTCGCGGGCTCCAGGCGGCACACGCGGGAAGTGGAGAGAGCCGGGGCCCGGAGGGTAACCCTCGGAGACTGGAGGTCTCCGACTGGTTTTCTTCTCCGCACGCCAGGCGGAGAGCTTCTCGACTCGAAACCCGCGCTGTTGGAGCGCGTTCCTGACTATTCCGAGACGGAGTCCGTGAAAACCCAGAAGGGAGCCCGATCATGAAACGCAGCCTGGCCGCCCTCTGCCTCGCCGTCCTGCTTCTGCCGAGCGCCTCGGGGGAAGCCCCGGGCGCAGAAGACCCCCTCGGCCGATTCCTGTTTGCCCCGGACAAGGTCCTTGGCCACGCGCAGCAGATCGGCCTCGAGGAGGCTCAGCGCAAGGCGATCCGCAACGAAGTTCAGAAGGCTCAGTCGAAGTTCTTGGATTCTCAGTTCGACCTGCAATCGGAGACCGAGAGGATGACCCTGCTCCTGCAGGAGAAACCGGTGGACGAGGCCAAGGTCCTGGGACAGGTCGATCGCATTCTGGCCCTGGAAAAGGAAATCAAGAAAACGCAGATTTCGCTTCTCGTCCGAATCAAGAACCTGTTGACCGCCGCGCAACAGGCCAAACTCACCGAGCTCCAGAAGGGGGTCGGTCAGTGAGGCCGCGGCTCGCCGCTGCCATTCGGACGACCCGCCGGGCCGGGGCGTTGCGCCGAAACGCCGTCAGCGACGTGCGCTAAGGTCCTGCGGCAACGGAGCCTTCCGGGAAGCCCGGACTCAGAGTGCTCGTACTTCGTGTCTCCGGAGCCGACAAACTGACGTTTCGTGGCACATCCCTCCGGCCCAAAATCGTGTAACCTGTTGACACCATGTTTTTTCAGAGGAACGGTCTGCGCTGGCACGGCTCTCGCTCGAATGCAGGCCGGAAGATGTCTGTGTTCTCGCGAAACCGGGCGGCACGGGGCTTCACACTGGTCGAATTGATCGTGGTGGTGGCGATCCTGGGCATCGTTTTGGCCGTGGTGGCTCCCTGGTTCTACCAGACCTTGAAGCGGCAGAAGCTTATGGCACCCGTCCGTGAGGTTTACTCCGTGGTTCTGGCCACTCGCATGCGGGCGGTCACGCGAAACCAGAGGGTCATTCTGTTCGTGGACCTGACGAACCGCCAGGTCGTCACGTGGGCGGACAGTTTGCCGTACAACTTCATCCAGGATTATCCGGGAGACCCGAAAGAGGCGACCATGAACACCTATCAGGTCCCGAGCAACATCGTCTTCCAGTTCGCGCCGGACGGGATTACCAACGGCACGGCCTCTGTTGCGTTCGATACCTACAACGGAGACGCCTCCATCGTGGACCGGATCGTTTTCAAGGGGGACGGAACCATCGTCCCGCCGGAGTGCGGCTATTGCGGTCCGCCGCTGAAGCCGAGCGCGTACACGACGGGTGTGCCTTACGGCTCGGTCAACTGCGCGAATCCGTCAGCGTGCCGGGGCATCTACGTGGCGGATAACGACCAAACAGGCGACCAGCCCAACCGCAACGTCTTTCGGATCGGCGTGGACGACGCGGGCCGCGCCACTCTTCTCAAGTGGATTCCGACGACCGGAGTACCCGCCGGCAACGGTGGCGAAAACGATTACGTGACCGCTGGTTCCTCACCGGGACAGGATTTCGATCATCCCTGGAACTGGGTCAACTGAAGACCGAATCGTCCTTCCGCGGGGCGGATGCGCTCCTCAACGCTCCTGCTTTCGATCTTGAAGGTCCTCGCGCCCTCGGGGATAATCGCGCGCAGGGAAAGGGATGAAACGCAGGCTCAGACGCAAGGACCTGAAACGCAACGATCTGGCTCAGACGGTTGGGCGCACCGTGGACTACGTGTCGCACCACCGCCGCGGTGTCACCGAGACGATCGCGGTCGCCGCGGGTCTGGCCGTCCTGGTCGCGGGTCTGTTGCTCTGGCGTGTCTACCGCGAAAATCAGGCGGGCAAGGAACTGTCGGCGGCGCTCGCGGCCCTGGACGTGCCTCTGGTCGGACAGCCCGCCGCGTCGGGCGCGGCGAAGACCTACGCGACGTCCGCGGAGCGGGAGCGGGACGCGCGGGAGCACTTGCGCCGGGCCGCCTCCCGCCGAGGAACCGCCGCCGGGCGCGCCGCTGACGTGGTTCTGGCGGCGCGCGGCGAAGCAGCCGCCGATGCCCCCGAGGTGCTCGCGAAGGCCGCGCGCGAAGGAAGGGCCGTGGTGGCGGCCGCGGCGGAAATCGACGTGGCGCGGCTTCTGGCGGCGCGTGGCAAGACAACCGAGGCGGTCGAGCGGTTGAGACGCGCGATCGAGTCGCCGCAGTCCGCCGCTCCCAAGGACGCGCTGCTCTTCGCCCTTGCGGAGATTTACGAGAACTCCGGGTCCGCCGCCGACGCGCGGGCTACCTACCAGCGGCTCCTGAACGAGCACCCCGAGTCACCCTACAGGGCGGACGCCCGTCAGAAGATCCCGACGTCGTCCTAGCGGAGCCGCGCGAGAGCCATCCTGGCGCGGTCAGGTTCCCGGCAAGCGCGGCTCCGAAGAGAGAGTGCGAAGGCAGTCCGGCTCCATTCTCGGAACTGAAGCAGGAGAGACGACGCGCCGTGATCTCGGTTTGCTTGTGGTTGGCGGGGCGATGAGCGGATGATCCAGGCTCTGCTGTTGGTTGCCGCCGCGGGCGGGGCGATCTGCCTGGCGCTGCTCGCCGTCAACCTCTGGACGATTCCCCGCCTCTCCGGTGTCCGCCCGGCAACCGAGGGGCTGCCGAGGGTCTCCATCATCATCCCGGCCCGCAACGAGGAGCGCTCGGTCGAGGCGGCCGTGCGCTCGCATCTGGCCCAGCGGTACCCGGATTTTGAGGTCATGGTCGTGGACGACCGGTCTTCCGACCGCACGGGCGAGATCGTCGCTCGAATTGCTCGGGAGGATCCTCGGCTGACGATCGTCGCCGGCACCGAACCGCCCCCGGGTTGGCTCGGCAAGCCACACGCCCTCCACCGCGGAGCGCAGGTGGCCTCGGGCGGCCTGTTTCTCTTTGCCGACGCCGACGTCGTCTATCACCCGGAGAGCCTGGGGCAAGCCGTGACGCTGCTCGAAGAGCGCCGGATCGACCTGCTCGCCGTTATGCCGCGAATCGAGGCGGAGGGGTTCTGGGAGAACGTGCTCATGCCCCTCCTCCCGGGTGCGGTCTATCTGGGAGCGGGTTTCCTCCTGAACTTCGACCGGCCCCGCTGGATCGCGGCAGGCTCCGGCGCCGGCAACCTCATCCGGCGCACGGTCTACGAGGCCCTGGGCGGCCACGAACCGCTCAAGAACTCGGTCATCGACGACGTCCGGCTGGCCTTGAACGCCCGGCAAGCGGGCCATCGCACACGCGCGGTGCGGGCGGAGGACCGGATCTCGGTTCGCATGTACCGGGGCTTCCGGGAGGTCTGTGACGGCTTCACAAAGAACATCGCCTATGTGTTCCAGGGGCCGCTCGGTCTGGCGTTCGCCGGCCTGACCGGCGTCACGCTGCTGATCGGTCTGGCACCCGCCTTGACGCTTGCGGCCGTGCTTTTGGGCGCTCCCGTGGCTCGCGCCGATATCGTGCTCGCAGCGGCGGCCTACGGGCTCATGGTCTCGGCTCGTCTTGCGATGGCGCTGGCGATCGGCGGTCCCCTCTGGCCCGCCTGGACGCACCCGCTCATGGCGGCCGTGTGGACCGGCATCATCGGCCGCTCTTTCTATGACCGGGTCGTTCGGCGGCGTCTAA
>JBOGJN010000011.1:0-1520 GCA_050745445.1 Thermoanaerobaculia bacterium | reverse complement strand
CTGATCGTCCCGGTCTGGAACATCGTGGACGCCTGGCCTCTGGTCGAGGATGGCCAGGCTCCCCGCCGGTGCGACCGGGCGGCGGGAACGAGGATCGTGCCGGTTGCCTGAGGGCAGGGGCCCGAGAACATTTCGGCCGGGTTTCCGTTAAAAGGGTGCGGAGATCCATGAAAAAGGCCGCCCTGACCCTGATCGCCCTGCTTCTCGCCCTTCCGGCTCTGGCCGGCAGCGAGGAGGTCTTCGAAAAGGCCTTTTCCCTGGAAGGGGTCACCAAGGTCTCCGTCGAGAACGTCAACGGCCGAGTCGAGGCGGTGGCCTGGGACAAGCCCTACCTGCGCGTCAAGGCCGTCAAGACCGCTCGCGGAAGCAGCGCCGAGGAGACGCTCAAACAGACCGAGATCCGTGTGCGCAAGATTGACGACCGTATCGAGATCGAGACCGTCAGCCCGCCGCGCCGGCGGCTGTTCGGGTTCCTGGAATTCGCGTTCGGAGAACGGCAAGCCACGGTCGACTACACGGTCTTGATGCCGCCCGGCACCGAGTTGCGCGTCGAGACCTGCAACGGAAAGGTCGAGGCGACCGGTTTCGGAGGGCAGCTCTCCGCCGACGCCGTCAACGGCTCGATCGATTTCAAAGACGTCGACGGCCCTGTCCGGGCCACGACCGTCAACGGGTCGCTGCGCGTGGCCTTCAAGGCCAGCCTCAGGAAGTCGCATCTGAAAACGGTCAACGGCAGCGTGGACGTGGCCTTCGACAAGAAGTCCTCCGTCCGCTACGAGCTCGAGACGGTCAACGGGCGCATCCAGGGCGACTTCGACCTCGCCGTCGAGGGCAAGTTCGGGCCCAAGCAGGCCCGCGGCTCCTACAACGAGGGCACCGACACCCTGCGCGTCGAGACCGTCAACGGCTCTATTCGCCTGAAAACCAACTAGTTTCGAGAAGGTGCAGCGGGCTCACTGCCTACTGCCTTCTGCTTTCCGCGTTCTGATACCGTCTCTGCGATGTCGGAGCCGACCCGGCCCACCAAGCCCTGGCTGCTGATTCTCGCCTACGCGGGGCCCCTGGGCTTCATCCCCCTGCTCGCCGAAATAGAGGACCGTGAAGTGCGGTGGCACGCCAGAAACGGCCTCGCCTTTTTCGGCGCGCTCGCGATTTTCGGCGTCGCGGCGACCGCGGTCTCCGTCTTCGTCCCAAAACTGGGCTGCGTGTACGTGGTCGGGATGTCGGCCGCGGTCGTGCTCTACATCCTCTGTGCCGTGGTCGGCGTCGTCAAGTCGCTCCAGGGCCTGCGCCTCTACGTTCCCGGCGTTTCGAAGTATGCCGGGCACAGCTAACCCGGATTATTCACGGACACCCGGCCGAAACACGGGCAGGGAATTGCGCCTAATGGGGTTGTTCAAGGAATGATCCTGCCGAGCCAAGAGACATCTTGTCCGCGACGGAGATCTTTCGTCCGGGCAAGGAAGCGCGACGACGGCGATACCGCTTGGTGTGACAACTCAGGGCTCCGGTTTAGAAGT
>JBOGJN010000010.1:0-5470 GCA_050745445.1 Thermoanaerobaculia bacterium | reverse complement strand
TCGGCCGAGGCCGCGACGCCCTCCGAAACGAGGCGCCCCATGCGCTTCTCGTCGCTGGCGATCTGCGCCATTTCGGCCTGCAGGCGCACGATCTCTTCCAGGCGCGTGCGGTCGCGCGCGCGCACCGACTCGCGCTGACGCTCGAGGTCGGCCGCGTCCTCCGCCAACCCGGGCTCCTCGATCCGAGCCACCGTGTCGCCGGCCTTGATCGCCTCCCCTTCCTCGGGCACGCGGGTCACGAGCCGGCCGCTGCGCGTGAAGGCGAGGTCGAGACGCTGCTCCTCCGCGATCGCCAGCAGGCGCACCCGGCGCCCGTCGTCGTTCTCCTGCCGGGCCAGGGCGGCATAGACCCAGGCGCCGGCGGCGGCGATGCCGATGGCCACGGCCACCCAAAGGCCTTTCTTCACTGCCGACAGATTACCCCCGAAATGAGCGGCCGGGCGCGCCGGACGCAGGCTGCATTAAGCTTGCGACAACGTGGCTACCGACGCGAACAAGCCCCTCGTGGCTGTCCTGATGGGGTCGAAATCCGACTGGGACACAATGCGGCACACAGCGGAGACGCTCGAGCGGTTCGCCGTGGCCCACGAGTGCCGCATCCTCTCCGCGCACCGCACGCCCCGCCAGACCGCCGACTACGTCACCGCCGCCGCACAGCGGGGCATCGAGGTCGTCATCGCGGCGGCCGGCGGCGCGGCGCACCTGGCCGGCGTCGCCGCGGCGCACACGCTGCTGCCGGTTCTCGGCGTTCCCATCGAGAGCGCGTCGCTCAAGGGGCTCGATTCGCTGCTGTCGACGGCCCAGATGCCGGGCGGCATTCCCGTCGGCACGCTGGCGATCGGCAAGCCGGGAGCCATCAACGCCGCCCTGCTCGCCGTGGCGATCCTCGCGCTGGCCAGGCCGCCTCTGCGAGAAAAACTCGAAGCGTTCCGCCGGGAGCAGGCGGCGAAGGTGCTGGCCGAAACGCTCCCGTAAGTGCGCCGCGAAAAGAAAAATGGCGCGCCGCGCGAGCGGCACGCCATCACATCCGAATCGTGGAAGGAGAGGTTACTTCGCGACCGGGGTCGGGGCCGGGGCGGCGGCTTCTCCTTTTCGCCTCGGCCGCAAAATGCTCCGGCCTTGATGGTGCTGCATTCTTGAGCACGTTCGCGGGACCAAGTGGAAGGTGGAATGGATCGAGCCTGACCCCGGCCCGCTAGACCGGGTTCTCGATCAAATCGTTGACCGCGGCCGCCAGCAGTTCGCGCCGCGCTGCGAGAAAGTCCTGGAAACGATCCAGCTTCCAGAGCTCACGGTCCGACGGGATAGATTGGGCCGTTAGCCGATCGGGATGTTTATCCGCGATCTCGGCGAGGTAAAGCTGCGGGGGCCGACTTGAGATCTTGCGGTTGGGCTTCGCGGCCAGGAAAGCCAGATTGGCGATCTCGTCGCGATCCTTTCGCGAAACGCCGACTTCTTTCAGAAGGGCTTTTGGAAAAACGTGATGGATCTGGACTTCGTGATCTGCACCAACCACATCTGTAGCCAGGCCGACGCCCGTAAACCAGTCTTTCGCTCCATTTTTCCGAGCGGCGGCGTAGGTCAGTGGGAAAAGGGGGTTGCGCGGTCCAGCGTCGTCGAACTCGTCTGCGGTGGCTTGGAGAGAGCTTCCAGGCGGCATCACATTCTTCATTAGCTCGGCGATTGGGTCGGATGCGCCAACAGCTTTCAGATCCTCGTCCAATGCGGTTTCGGGGCTGGTGCTGTACCGGCCGCGTAGGGTCGCCACGTAGAACCAGCGGAGTAGTCCGGATTCCACATTCGGCGCAATCGCTGGATGCCTTTCAAAGTAGGCGGCGAGAGGAATGAGTGTGTTTTGCGATGGGAGCCAGTCTGAGCTCTCGAACCGCCCGTTCTGGCGCACGAAGTTGACCGCGCTGTCGATTCCTTTACGCGTTCGACCCCAGAGCTGTTCGATTTCGTCTGCTGGCTTCTTCCAGAATTCGGTGAGATAGCGGAAACGGCTTTGGGTTGTCGCCACAGCTATCAGTGCTCGAATCAGGAATCGTGGGTCGAGCTCGTAGTCGATGTCAGCATAGTCATCCATCGCCTTCTCGAACTTCTCGACGATCGCTCCAGGAAGGCGCAGCGCGAGCTGGGCGAGGACGAGTTCGGCGGCACGCAACCGCGTTCCTGCAGAGTTGATTCGGACGAAGAGCTCCGTGACCTGCTCGTAATCGTCGCTCTTGAAGATCTCGATCGGGAACTTGTACTCCCCGATCCTGCGAAGCCGCTGAAGACGCTCCAGATAGGCCTGGCTGCCTGGGTCCGAAAGACTTGGTCCTCCGGCCGCTGCGATTCGCTGGAGAATCGCGAGTTCCCCGCGATCCCCGTTGACGACCTCCCGCACCGGAACCCACCGGGGATCTGCGTCCAGCCGGCGCAGGTAAAGCTGGAACTGCTCGGTTTCAAGGTTGAAATACACGTTGATTTTGTCGTCAGTCTTCCCGAGCGCCTTGTAGAGGGAGGTCAGACGTTGCTGACCATCGAGGACGATCTTCGGCCGTCCCGTAGAGGGCAGGGTAGGCGTTTCGACTCCTGCTAGGTTCTTGGTAATCGGAAGGTCGATCGTGTCCCAGAGCAGAATCTGTCCTGCTGGATAATCTCGGTAAAGTGAATCGATCAGCTTCGTAACCTGCGGCCCCTTCCAGACGTAGGCTCGCTGGATCTCCGGCAGCAAGACCTCACCACGGGCGATCTCGTCGAGCAGCTCCCGAACTTTGAGCGGATGACCGATCATGCCTCGACCTCCTCGTGTCCGCCGGGAAAGCCGGCCGACCGATTGCCCGGCTTTTGCCCCAAGCTTGACGGCTGGGGTGGCCGAGGGCTGTCGAAAGCCCTCGGGAACTCGGCGACCCTGCCCAAGCGGTGGGGGAATAGCATATCAATGGGCGGCTAGCCCGAGGCCGTACACCTCGGTGCGAACCGCGGCCCCCCGCACCGTCTGCCGCCCGACCTTCCTTCGGGAGGCCACGATCAACCGCCTCAAGGAGGAATTTCCGGAGGTCCGAGCGAAGGACCGAGAGAAATCGCACGTCGGGCGATGGCGAGCTGAACGGTTCGGACCTCGCGGGGTTCATCCGCTTGGCTGAAGGCGGCAATTGGGCTACGGCTTGGGAGGCGGCGGGTCCTTCTTCGGAAGGCAACGGACCTTCTGTTGCCACACGATTGAACGGGCCGCCATGATGGTCTTATCGAGCCGCTTAACGTCCTCTGCAGAAAGGCTGCCCTTTACCTCGAACGCGCCAGGCAGGAGCTTCGCCAGCGCAACGAGCGGAATCGCCTTCAGGTCACGAACGTTCAGCAAGGTTTCCTTCTTGAAGAATGGGTAACTCCCGACCGGGAGCGGGACGGTCTCAGAGACGAACGGCGTGCTCTGGTACTTCTCGACTCGCGAGGTCGCATAGACGAAGAGGATCTCGTCATTTTCCACCTCGGAGCACACAACGACGGCGAATTTTTCCTTGACGGTGTGCTCGCCATCGTCCAGAAGGGAACTCTTGAACCAGAAAACCGTGCCCCTCGTCAGGGCCTTGCGGAGGTACCGGAGCTTTTCACTCTCCGGCAGGTCGATCATCCGCGGTCGGCGGACTCTAGGAGCATTTCGGTCGCGTCCCTGTCCTCTTGTTCCAGAATCGCGACCTCCAACGAATTTCGATATTTCTCGGGATCGTCGGCGAAGAATCGCTCATAGGGAATGGCGCTACTCCGGCCAATTCCCTGCTCCGCCTCCGTCTGATTCCACGCCGCATGCTTGTGGGTCAGCTCGACGATGTCGCAAGCCTTCAGCGGACCAAATTCCCTTACGACGTGGTCGAGAGCCTCGATATCCGATTCCGAGAAAACGGACGTGTCGGGATCACGACGCGCCACGAGAAGAGGGTTGGCGAAGTTCGCATTCCGGCGCACTTCTATCGCCTCCGCGAACTTGTCGTCAGAAGCGACTTCATCATCGGAGCCGGCGATTGCGTTGCTGATTACGTCGTACGACTGTAAGGGTACGGGGCCGTACTTGAGACAGGAATACTCACCGCCCACAACGGGGCGAGCGTAGCGAAGCATGTGGTAGCGATCCGCAAGATACAGGAGCTTTACCGATTTCAGCATGGTCAGGCCCGTGACGCCCTTCCGAGAGAAATACACGAGCGCCTCGGTCATCTTGTCCGGCTGGAAAGCGAATCGAATCTTAGCCGCCACTGGAGGCTCAGGCCGCGAACTGATGGAGCTAGGCCGCCGCATTAGTTCCGTCACGCTGAGGCAACACGAAACCTGGCCGAAAGCCGCCACGGCCTTTCGCGGCCAACCGACTTACATCGGCAAAAGCCGGCAGCGTCGAGCCGGAAGTGGGTCAACATGGCGAGAGCTTTAGGCACCCTCATCCTAACAGGTGTCGAACGGCAAACACTCCGGCGCCGAATCGGAACGGGGCAAGTAGAGGGCACGTCGAAAGAAAAAGGGGCTGAGCAGAACGCCCAACCCCCTGAATTCATTGGTTGCGGGGGCGAGATTTGAACTCGCGACCTTTGGGTTATGAGCCCAACGAGCTACCAGGCTGCTCCACCCCGCGTCAGAACGCGAACCTTATCGAAGGTGCCGAGGAACGTCAAGATGCCACGGGCCTTCGACCTTTGGGTTATGAGCCCAACGAGCTGAGCCCGGACTCCTTCCGGTCACCGGGCCGATCCCGCGAGGGATTTTTCGTCGAGACAAGGAAGCCCGACGACGGCGATGCCGGAGCGCATCGCAGAGGAGGGCTGACGACGTATCGGCGGAAAAGAACCGCGGGGCGGTACGGATGATCGGGAGGAGTGCGGGCTGGGCTGCTCCACCCCGCGTCAGGAACGCGAACCTTATCGGAGGCGGCAGGGGAAGGTCAAGCGCTCAGGCTCCTAGCGCTTGACGGGAGGGGCGGAGGGGGGCTTCTTCGGGGTCAGCGCGCCCTGGGGGTAGAGAAGAACGACGTCGCCCGGCGCGAGCAGGTTCAACTCCTCGCGGGCGAGCCTCTCGGCGGGAAACTCGTGTCGGCGCGCCGCCTCGGTCGAGGCCTTCAATTCCGCGTTCTCGGCCTTGATGCCTTCGATCTGGCGGTCGAGCTCGATGACTTCGGCGCGCGCCTTCTTGAGCTCGAACACCCGGCGGTCCGAGGCGAAGAGCACGCCCAGCAGCACGGCCGAAGCCGCCAGCGAGATGAAGAACGCGGCGACGGGGCGCATGCCACGGGCGGCTTGCGGCGCGCTCACCTGCCGAATGCCCCTTCTCCGGCGAAACGGCCCACGCCGGCCAGGTCCTCTTCGATTTCCATGAGGCGATTGTACTTGGCCAGGCGCTCGCCGCGGCTGGCGGACCCCGTCTTGATGAGGCCGGCGTTGACGGCCACCGCAAGGTCCGCGATGGAGTCGTCGAGCGTCTCGCCCGAGCGGTGGGAGACGAC
>JBOGJN010000009.1:0-7007 GCA_050745445.1 Thermoanaerobaculia bacterium | reverse complement strand
TCGCCACGTCCGCCATAGTGGCAAAAGCATCCCTGGTCACGCGCAACGTAAGGGACTTCTCACGAGTGCCGGGCCTCGAGGTCTTGAGCTACTGAGCGCATCGGCGACGAACAACTTCAGGTCCAGTGGGTTCAGCCGGGACCGCAGGCGACTCTTCGACCGGCGTGCGCCGGATCTTGTCCGCAAGAAAAGCCCGCACCTCCTCGATCCGTCCGAGGCTCAGGAACATAGATTCCTGCTCGGAGTCTAACCGCGGATCGACGCCCGATCCCTCCAGACAGCGCTCGGTCGGGGGATCCGCCGCGGGCGCTCCCCTGCCATCACTGAAACTCATCCCTCACTCCCCGCATATACCATCGAGCGACGGTCCGCCGGGAGGTCGAACCGTGCGCGAACGAAAGGAGACGACGGTCGCGTCGAAAGGCAGGAACACCGATGGCGAAATGGACCTTTGAGCCGGGGCACACGGCGGCCGAGTTCTGCGCGCGCCACATGATGGTGACGTGCGTGCGCGGACACTTCAAGAACGTCCACGGAACCCTCGATTTCGATCCCGAGAATCCGCGGGCCGCCTCCGTCGAGGTCTCCATCGACGCCCGGGGTCTGTGGTCCGGCGAGCCGGATCGCGACGCGCACTTGAAAAGTGCCGATTTCCTGGACGTCGAGAACCATCCAACCATCACCTTCCGGGGCCGCGGCGTCGAGCTCCTGAGCGAGCACGAGGGGAGGCTCGCGGGAGAGTTGACGATCCGCGGCGTCACGCGCCCCGCGACACTGGACGTCCGGTCCCTCGGGCAATGGCAGACCCCCTGGTGGGAAAACGGCGTGGACAAGGGACCCAGGACGCGCGCGGGATTTCTCGCGACCACCCGGATCAATCGGCAGGACTTCGGCGTGCGCTGGAACGGCTCGCTCGACCGGGGCGGAATCGTCGTCAGTGATGAGGTCGAGATCACGATCGACGCCGAAGCGATCCTGGAAGGCTGACGTCCCTCCGCTCGGTTTATGTCAGATCTGACATAAGTCCCAGATCGGGTCTAATCCTTACGCGTTTCTTGCGGCGATTCTCGCCGGAAGAACACGGTCACGTTCACCAGGCTTCCGCCTCGCCGCAGCGAGAGACGCATCGTGTCTCCCCACCGCGCCCGCGCGACCAGGCGGTTCAGCGTCTCCCGGTCCCCGACGGGCGATCCGTCCACCGACACGAGGACATCGCCGACGGCGATCCCGGCGCGCTCGGCCACGGAGCCCTTCTCGACATGGATCACCTTCGGGGGCTTTTCTGCCTCGGCCCAGGCGGTCGAGACCCCGAGCGACGGATAGAGAGGATCCTTTTCCGCCGGAACGCCCCAGACAAAGTCGGCGTAGGAAGCGCGCGCGCTGCCTACTCTCTTGCCCTTCTCGTCCTGAACGGCCACGGGAATCAAGGAAGCGATCTTGCCGGAAAACGCATGCCCCGCCTGCCGCTCGATGCCCAGGCCGTACGCGACGTGGCCGGCGCCGACGAGAACGACGAGAATGGCCTTCGGATCGTTCTCGGACTTCCGGAACGCGGCGACCGAGTTCTGCGCGAAGGTGGCGTCCCAGGCGCACTGCGCGTCGAACATCGCCTTCCAGTCCTGCTCGCTCATCCCCGAATGGAAGCCCTCCTCCGAGAGCGCCGCCCGGAAAAGGCGCAGCCCCTCGGGGCTGTCGGTGTCGATCCGCGGCGGGATGTGGGCCGCCTCCTCCTCCGTCAGGCCGGTGAAGCCTTTCTTTCGGACGGCCGCGATCACCTCCCGCGGAGTATTGATCGCGAACATCGGCATCTGCGCTTCTCCCGCGAGAAGGAAGATGTCCCGGTAGTAGTTCCAGTTGTAGCCCCAGTTCCCGTACCAGTGGGATTGCTCCAGGAACTCCTTTTCGGAGAGCTTCCCACCGACCCAGAGATCGAGCGACGCCTGCTCGGTATACGGGTACATCTCGAGGCCCAACAGGACCCGGCGGCCCGCCCGGAGAAGCTCCTCGAGAACCCGCTTCTCGATCAGGTGGGAGCTCATCCCGGTGTGCTCCTCGCCGACCAGGAGGATTTGCACGCCGGCCAGACGCGCCGGCAGCTCCGCGGGCGTCAACGCGGAACCACTGGAGGTCTCCGTGATCGCGTCGAGGATGAGCGGCGCTTCTTTCTCCTTGCGCGCGGGATCTCCGACCGGAAGATGGAGCGGGTCTTCGGCCGCCGCCAGGGTCGCCGCGAAAAGAAAGGCGAGGGTCGACATCCCCGGGCAGAGTCGAGGCCGCGGACGATCACTCCCGTCCTTGCGAAACATCATCCGCACCTCCGGCACGCCATCGGATTCCAGGCGTGTCTTCCCTCCTACCGCCACGGCACGATCCGCACGACCTCGGCTTCGACGCCCGCAAGCGACACGCGGTCCCCCGGTTTCTTGCCGAGAAGCTGCTGCGCGAACTCCGACTGGTAGGAGTAGACGAACTCCTCCGGGCGCGAGTCCCAGGGGCCCAGGATGGTTGCGCTCTTCTCGGTCCCCGTCCCGATCTCGCGCAGGATCACGCGCGTGCCCACCCGAACCTCGGAGACGTCCGTGCGCGCGGAATCAAGCGCCCGCGACCGCGAAAGCTCGTCGATCAGGGTGGCGATCCGGGCCGAAAGGTACTCGTGGCGCTGCCTTGCCGCGTGGTACTCGAAGTTTTCGGTCAGGTCGCCATGCTCCTTGGCCGCGCGCATGGCCTCGGCGTTGGCGGGCAGCTCGACCTGTCTCAAACGGGTGAGCTCCTGGCGGCGCGTCTCGATCGCCTCGGGGGTCGCGTAGAGATAATCGCGCGCGGGCGCGCGCAGCCCCGGAAAGGCCATCAGGAGGGCTTCCTTCACGACATTCCGGCGGTGCTCCTCCAGGCGGCTGACGCGGTCGAGCGCGTCCAGATACTCCCGCGCTCTCTCCTCCGAACCGGCGTTGCGCGCCAGCGAGACGGCGAGGTTGCCCGGATCGAAGAACTCCTTGACCCGCGCCCGCAGACCGGAAAACTCCTCCTGCCGAAGCGCGTCCAGAAGCGCGAGGAAGAGGTGGGGAGGCGCCGGCGCCGCCTCCGCAAGCAAGCGTTCGCACAGCCAGAGGAAGGCCCGGGGGGCCTGCCGCGGCGAACGCAGGATGCGACGCGACAGCTCCTCCCGCCGCTCCGGAATCTCCCCGAGCTTCTCGAAAAGCAGGGCGAGCACACGCGCGTCGTCCTCCCGCAGGAGCTGCTCCGCATAGAGATCCGCCCAGTCGGAGCGGCGCTCCCGGATCGCCTCCAGCGCAGTCTGACGCGCGGCATGGTCATGAATTTGCGCGAGCACGGCAATCAAATCCCGCGACTCGAGCAGGCTCTCCGCAGAAAAGGCTTCGGGCTCGCCGGACAACAACTTGCCCGCCGCCTGTGAGAGCTCCCAGGCCAGGGCGGGGTTGGTTCCTGCGGCCTCGCGCGCACAGGCGGCCAGACTCTCCCCGAAAAAACGCGTGAGTTCCCTGGCGCGCCGGGAGTTCTTGCGCGCGATCTCGATCTTCTGGGCGGGGAGAGCCTGCGCGAAAGAGCGCCGGACCTCGTCGTCGGCCGCGCCGGCGCTCGAAGACCAGGAGACCATCGCCGTCTTGCCCGTGCCAGAGACCAGCAGCTGCGGATGCTTCCTGGCCGCCGCCCAGAAGCTTCCCCAGCGCGGCTCCTCGACCAGACCCGCGAAATGCTCCTTGATCTCGTTGACCGCCATCGGCCGGCCGAAACTCTCGAGCAGCCGCTGAACCGCCTCGGCGGGATCCTGCTCGGCGAGCGCGGCGAGCTTTTGCGGCTGCTCGATCTTTTCCCGCAGAAAGTGGCCGGCGGGCAGCGGCAAGAGAGTCTTCTCCGCCGAGACCAGCGAGAAGGGAAGCCGCGTCCCGGAGAAGTCGAGGCGGATCACGTCGAGCGCAGGGTTCATCTCGACGATCCGGCCGGGGCCGCGGCCCGGCAGAAAAGAGATGTCGCCGGGCACGAAGGAAAGCCAACGCCGGATCTTCCCGGCGACCGCCGCCGGGTCCGCCGCCTTCTCGAGGGGGTGGTGGGCGAGCACGGCCGAAAACGCGGGATGCGAGGCGTACCGGGCGCGCAGCACGTCGGCCAGCTCCTGGCGAATCTCCGCCTCCGCCGGGGACATCCTCGCCATCTCCATCAGGACGGCCAGGCGGGAGTCCTCGTCTCCCCTTTCTGCCTGGTAATCGGCGAGGAAACGAAGCCAGGAAAGGGCGCTTGCGCCGATGCCCTTCTTCTTGACCGCCGAAGCGACGCCGAAGAAAAAGGAGAGGTCGTCCGGCGCCTGCTCCATCCGCCGGGTCCAGAGATCCTCCAGCTCGTCGAGTTTCTTTTGGTCGATCAGGGCCTCGACCTCGGAGGACAGTGTTGCGGGCGGACCGGGGGCGGAAGCCGTCATGGAGGCGTGATAGTAACGCGGAGAGAACGGAGATGTTGTCGAGGCAGTCCCTGCTCCCGCGGCCCGGCGTCCGGTGTTTTCTGCTGCTCGCCGTTCTCGCGGCCGCGGCCTGCAGGGGGCGCGAGGGCGGGCCTTTCCGGGACACCACCCGCGCCTCGGGCGTCGATTTCTCCTACCGATCCGACATGGTGGAGGCCAAGCTCGTCGCAAACGTGGGAGGCGGCTCGGCGCTCGCCGACTACGACAACGACGGCAAGCTCGACCTCTTCCTGGTGAACTCGGTCCGCAAATACAAGGCCGCCTCGAACGCCGGCAACTGCGGAAAGCTCTTTCGCGGGCGGGGAGACGGCACCTTCGAGGACGTCACGGCCGCTTCCGGAATCCGCCAGTGCGGATGGGGGTTCGGCGTCTGGTGGGTGGATCTGGACAACGACGGCTGGCTCGACCTCTACATCACGAACCTCGGCAGCAACGAGCTCTGGCACAACAACGGCAACGGCACCTTCACGCGCATGCCGGCCGGACGCTTTCCGGATGACCGGCGCTACTCGATTCCCGCCGCCTTTCTGGACGCCAATCGCGATGGCCGGCTCGATGTCTTCATCGGCAACTACGTCGTCACGTCGCTCGAAGAGGAGTCCAAGCGCACGCTCTCCCACCAGAAGCTTCCCGACGAGTACGACCCGCCGGGCGCCTGCTTCTTTCTGCAGCGGTCGGATGGAACCTTCGCCGACGTGACACAGGCCGCCGGCCTCGGCAGCGTGCGCGGGCGAACCATGGGCGCCATCGCCTTCGACTACAACGGGGACGGGATGACCGACCTCTACCTGGCCGACGACCAGTCCCCCAACTATCTCTACCGCGGCCGCGGAGACGGCACCTTTGAAGACGTCTCGGCCGAGACCGGAACGGACGCGCCCCCGGAGGGCCCGACCGCCTTCGGCCGCCGGTTCCGCTCCGGCATGGGGCTCGCCGTCGCCGACTACGACGGAGATGGCCGGCCGGACCTCTTCATCACCAACTTCGCCAACGAGCCCAACACGCTCTATCGCAGCGTCGAAGGCCAGCTCTTCGAGGAGACCGACCGGAGGGCGGGCCTCGCGGCGCCCTCGATCCCGTATTCGGCCTGGGGATGCAACTTCTTCGACTACGACAACGATGGCTGGCCGGATCTGTTTGTCTCCAACGGCCAGATCCTGCCGCGCTGGCTCTACTGGTACCTGCGCGCCTTCTCGAAGAAGGCGGCGAACTACAACATTGGCGAGCGCACGTACCGGCAGCCCCAGCACCTCTTCCATAATCGCGGCGACGGAACGTTCGAACGCGTGCCGCAGGAAAAAATGGGAGACCTCGGGAAGATCCTGCGGGCAGGCCGGGGCACCGCGGCCGGGGATCTGGACGGCGATGGGCGTCTGGATCTCGTTCTGGCGCCGATCACCGACCCGGTCATGATGTTCCGCAACGAGGCGTCCGATCCCGGCCACTGGATCGAAATCCTCCCGGTGGGCGCCGGCGACGGGCGTACGCCCCTCCACGCGAAGGTCACGGTGGGCTTTGCCGGAAGAAGGTCCGTGCAGGAGTTCACGATCCAGCCGTCTTTTGCTTCCGGCTCATACCTTCCGCTCCACTTCGGTTTGGGCCGCGCCACCCGGATCGACGCGATCGAAGTCGTCTGGCCCGAGGGCGCCGTCCAGAAGCTATCTGTCCCGGCGGTGGGTCACGCCTACCGTGTGTCGCGCCGCGCGGGTCTGACCGAGGGGCTTGAAGGCCTCAAGTGAAGGGAGCCCGGAGCCCCCCCGTCTTCGTCGTCACGGGCGCCAACCGCGGCATCGGGCTCGAGCTCGCGCGCCAGCTCGCCCTTCGTGGCGATCGGGTCATCGCAACGGCCAGAGACCCCGGCGCCACGGTCTCGCCCGAAGACAGTGTGGCGGGAATGCTCCGGGTCATCGGCGGCCTCTCCCCCACCGACAACTCCAGGTTCTTCGACACCCGCGGAAGAGAAGTCCCCTGGTGAGGGCGTTCTAACGCACCGTAACTCTTGGATGGCTGGTGGCTCTTCGAGCCGCCCTGGCGTCGGGCCGCCTCCCACGTCGGCACGCTCCGGCCCTGCCGCTGACAGAGAGAACCGGGCCGTCGCTGGTCGCTCGGTCGCAGTCTTGGCGAGGCCTGAGGTCCCGTGTGCCGTGCGCCCTCGCTCATCGCCTCCTTCGGGAGGCGGACCGACGCCAGGGCTCAGGGTGTCGCAAGTGTCTACCGGGCAGCCCCGGAGACGGCGGCGTTTCCCGCAGGAGGTGATGGGTGAGGAGCACGGAAGAGAGGATCTTGTGCCTTTCGATGTCTGCGACGAACCCTCAGCGGCGGCCGCCATGGACTGTTTGCGGCCGGCCGCCGCGTGCCGAGGAGGGAAATGCCGATGGCTCCGGGGCGTCTTTCCAAGCATGCAGACCAAGGGTCCGCTTCACTAGCGATTCAGCAGTTACGGTGCACTAGAGGCCCCGGCGCACGTCGCGCAGCCGGTGCCAGGGTCAGAGCCCGAGGCGCGTTGCAACGAGGTCGTATGGGGAACAGCGCA
>JBOGJN010000008.1:0-1972 GCA_050745445.1 Thermoanaerobaculia bacterium | reverse complement strand
TCGGTGATCCGCGCCCGGCCTCGCCCGTCCAGCATCACGTTGTAGGGTTTCAAATCGCGATGGAACACCCCGAGTTCGTGCGCGGCAGCCAATCCCGCGCAGAGCTGCCGCGCGATCTCGACCGCCTTGTCGCCGGGGAGCCTTCCAATCCGCCTCAGCAGCGAGGCGAGGTCCTCGCCGTCCACGTACTCCATCGAGAGAAAGTGACGTCCTTCGATCTCGCCCACGTCGTAGACACGGCAGACGTTGGGGTGAGAGATCTGCCGGGCGTGTCGCACCTCGGCGTAGAAGCGCTCGATCCATGTGCGCTCCCCGGAGAGCTTTCTCGGGAGGAACTTCAACGCGACCGGCTGGCCGAGCTTCAAGTCGTCGGCCCGGTAGACCTCTCCCATGCCGCCGCGGCCGACCAGGCCGATGATGCGGTACCGCTCGGCCAGCACAGCCCCCGGAGCAAAACCTCCCGTGTCGATCGATTCGGAGGAGGCGAGACGCCCAACCGGGTCCGAAGAGGACACGCGCCGCTGCGCCGCCTCAACGGCGGAGGGAGTCGCAAGACCCGTCGGCAGCTGCGAGACCGAGCTGATCGGTTCTCCGCAAGAGGAGCAGAAGCGGACAGATGCCGAGTCCGCGAGGGGAGCGGAGCAGGACGGGCAACGAATCAACTGGAGAAACTCTATCGCAGGACTGATATAAGGCGCGAGAACCGTGGAGAGGAAGACGACACGAATCGGCGTCCTCGCGGTTTGCGCCGCGGCGCCGCTGTTTGCGGCGGCCCGGTGCTCGACGGGGAGCGCCACGACGATTTCGCCGGAGGAGTCACTTGCGCGGGCTCCCTCGCACTTTGCGACTCTCGATGGGTGGAGGATCCACTACAAGAGCCTCGGGCGCGGGAGGCAAACGCTCATCTTTCTGCACGGCTGGACGTGCGACCTCGAGTTCTGGCGCTTTCAGACGCCGTTCTTCGCGAAACACAGCCGGGTCCTCGCGATCGACCTTCCGGGGCACGGCCAGAGCGAAAAGCCGGAGATTCCCTACACGATGGATCTTTTCGCAAGAGCCGTAGACGCCGTGATGCGCCACGAGGGCGTGGATTCCACAGTCCTCGTGGGGCACAGCATGGGCACACCGGTGGCCCGCCAGTTTTACCGGCTCTTTCCCGGTAAGACGCTCGCGATTGTCAGCGTAGACGGTTCGCTTCGAGCTCTCCTGACGGATCCGGCGCAGGTTGAGAAGTTCCTTGCTCCGTACCGCGCACCCGACTACAAGGAAGCGCTGGGAAAGATGGCCGACTCGATGTTTTCAGCCGCGACGCCGCCGGAGATGCGTGTGCAGATGCGGGACGTGATGCTCGCGACGCCGCAGCACGTCGTCGTGGGTGCGGGAGAAGCGATGTTTGATCCTTCGATCTGGAAAGACGACCCGATCGAAGTCCCCGTGCTCGTGGTGCTGGCCAAGTCCCCGTTTTGGACGGCCGACTACGAGACCTATGTGAGGCGGGTTTGCCCCTACCTCGAGTACCGGGTGCTCGAGGGGGTCGGCCACTTCCTGATGGTGGATCGGCCGCAGGAATTCAACGAAATCCTGTCCGACTTCCTCTGGGCGAGAGGTTTGATGCGCCGCAAGGCTTCCTAGCACCCCCTCGCTCAAATCTGCACTAACGGTTGGCACGCCGGCCGCGCGAGACATGTCTCCGAGGCGGCGAGCGAGGAGAGCGGGTAGGTCCGGGAAGCTAGAAAGTCTCACTCGACCCGCCGCCTCCAAAGTCTCCACCGCCACCGGAGAATCGGCCTCGTTCGCCGGCCGGCCGCGGGGGTTGACCTTGCGACGTGAAGGCCGCGGCAAAGGCCACGGCTTGCAAAGTCTTTTGCCGCTCTTCGCCCCCGAAGAGCGCCTCCCCGGTGCACCCCCGGTATTCGCCGCCCGGAGATCGACGAAGGAAGCGTTCGACCACAAGAGCGAGACAGACCAGGGC
>JBOGJN010000007.1:0-1862 GCA_050745445.1 Thermoanaerobaculia bacterium | reverse complement strand
AGGGCTACTTCTTCATCCTCGACCGCAAGAAAGACATGGTCATCACCGGCGGCGAGAACGTCTACCCCGCGGAGGTCGAGGCCGTGCTCCACGAGATGCCGGAGATCGCCGACGTGGGCGTGGTCGGCCTGCCCGACGAAATGTGGGGCGAGCGCGTCGTGGCCGTCGTGGTGCGCGCGCCGGGAGCCGCCCTCACGGCGGCGGACGTGGCCGCCTTCGCCGAGGGCAAGCTCGCCCGTTACAAGATCCCCCGGCAGATCGAGTTCGTCGATGCCCTGCCCCGCAACGCCCAGGGCAAGATCTTAAAGCGCGTCCTGCGCGACCAGCTCCGGCCCCGCGCCGCACTCACAGAAGTCGAGAGTCGAAGGAGGACCGAGAGTTCAGAGTCTGGATAGGAACTCGAAATTCAATTACCTCGTTTTGCGCCCCCGGGTAGCTCGCCTCTGACGGCGCCGTCGCCCCCGCTCCTTTCGTGCGATTTCCACGGCCCGAGTAAACTCTCCGAAGCGTTCGGCGGCTCCTTCCGTCGCGCACCAGCTCCGGATCTTTTCGCGATCGATCTCGTTTTGCAGGGCGATCCACACCGCCGTCTTCAGGCTTTGCTGGTCGCGCCAATGAAGGAAGGCTGCCAGCCGGTCTCGACAAGAATCGGTCGCTGACAGCGCGAGAATTCTTGAGGAGCCGAGCTCCAACTCGACAGGTTCGATTTGATAATCGCGGCCGATGGAAAGTGGACCCGGAGGAAACTCGACGTAGAGCGCGGCTCGATCATGAAAGTATTGATTTCCTTTTCGGTAGAAGCCGGCGGTTGCCATCGCTCGCTCCAGGTCAGTCTGTGTGACGCGCGTCTGCAGGACAAAGTCCAGGTCGACAGACCGATAGATTCCGTTCGTGTGAATCGCTGCGCATCCGCCGCCAGACAAGACCGCCCGGATACCGGCTGCTCTGAGCGCGTCAGCCACTACAATTGCGACCGCACCAATCGACGACCGTTCTGTCAAGTTCACAGGCGTTTCCCTGTGCGCCTTGGTCGTCGCCGGATTGCCTCGATCTTCTCCCGCAGTTTGTCTTCTGGTTCGGTCAGGCGGAGGAGATATCTTTGCAGGTCTTCATAGGCGAAGTAGCGAGGATTGATCCGGAAGATCCGTGTTCGGCCCATTGATCTTCCGGCCACCAGGCCATCCAGCTCCAGACTCCGAATCGCCTGTTGGATTCCCCACAGGCGAGCGTCTAGAATCCGGCCGAGCTCGCGGGGATAGCTCTCTCCCAGAAGAGATAATGCCAGCAGCACTCTCGTGCGCGTTTTCCCTCCAAAGGGGGAAGACTGTCCGACCAACATAATTGGTCATATGACCAAATAAATTGTGAACTGTCAAGCCTCGAGAGGTCAGTGTCCTCGCGCTAATGCCTCCTTGTAGATCGCGGCTCGCGCCTTCCCCTCTATTCGACCGGCAGGATCAGTTGATCGGCGTCGCGATGGGACGCGGGCTCCTCGGGCAATGCCGAGAGCCCGTGGAGCGAGACGCCGAGCAGGCGCACCGGTCGGCGGAGGGCGTCGGTCTTCGAAAGCAGCGCGACCGCCCTCGCCGCAATCTCCTCCGGCGAGCGGGTGGCAGGGACTCTTGACTCGCTGCGCGTGATCGTCTCGAAGGTCGCGTAGCGCAGCTTGAGCGTGACGGTCCGGGCAAAGAGCTGCTTGCGCTCGAGGATCTTCGCGGCGTGGCGGGACAGGGCCTCCACCTCGCGCTCCATGGCGGGCAGGTCCGCCAGGTCCGTCGCGTACGTCTCCTCGCAGCCGATCGACTTGCGTTCGCGGTTGGGCTCGACCGGCCGCGGGTCGTCGCCGAAGGCGAGGCGGCGCA
>JBOGJN010000006.1:0-4729 GCA_050745445.1 Thermoanaerobaculia bacterium | reverse complement strand
TTACCGGGGCTATCAACGACTCCGACCACACCTTGACCGGCGACCCCCTCACCTACCAGGGGCGACTCGATACGGGCGGGCAAAACTATGGGCTCCGCTACGAGGGGATCTTCGGCCCGAGTTGGCTGCTTGCCGCCCAGGCGTCGCGGTACAAGGAGCGAAACTCGGTGGGTCCGGCGACAACGGCCGGAGACGTCCCTCAGTACCAGGACGCGGCGAACGGCTTCTTCCAGACGGGCGGCTTCGGATTGATCCTGGACAAGGACTTCAAGCGCACCTCCTTCGGCGGATCGCTGACCCGGTTTCTCGGGGGGCATGAGATCAAGTTCGGCGCCGAGTACGAGAAGGCAGATGCGGAGGTCATCAAGCGGGAGTCGGGGGGGCAGCTGATCACCATTTTCCCCAATCAGGTCAACCCGGCCCTGCCGATCTACGAGCATTTCTACTGGACCACGCCGACGGCGACGGTGGGGAACGCCCCTATTTCGCAGTTGAACGCCTCCCCGGAGCACAAGAACACAACGCTGTACCTCCAGGACAGGTGGGCGATCCTGCCGAATCTCACGGTCAGCGCCGGCGTGCGCTGGGACCGCCAGGAGATCATCGACGCTTCTGGCACGCTGCAGGTGAACCTGAAGCATGACTGGGCCCCGCGGGCCGGCGTCATCTGGGACCCGAGCAATGACCACAAGACAAAGGTCTTCGCCTCCTACGGCCGGTTCTACGAAGAGATCCCGATGGACCTCGTCATCCGCTCGTTCTCCTTCGAGCGGCAGGCGCGCATCTTCAACTACTCTCCCGATCCCGCGGATTATTTCCCCGATCCCGCGGCCGAAGCGGACCACGGCACGCCCTCGGCCATCCTGGGTGGGTTCACCGAGCCCTCCGACCCCAACATTCACGGGCAGTACATCTCCGAGTACATCTTGGGAGGCGAGCGAGAGGTCCTGCCCGACATCGCGGTCGGTCTAAAGGGTATCTACCGCGACTACGGCAACGTGATCGAGGACTTCCTTTGCATCAACGACGGAACCTACTGCATCGGCAATCCTGGCAAGGGGGGGCCCGGTCAATCGGCAAGCGGATTTTTCCCGGGGTTCACGCAGGTCTACGGGCTCGACTACACCACCCAGTACCCCGCGCCCCGTCCCGTCCGCATCTACCGCGGCCTGCAGCTTGACGTGACCAAACGCTTCTCGCACAACTGGCAGGCGATCGCCTCCTACGTCTACTCGAAGCTCGAGGGCAATTACGACGGCGAGTACTCGCCGTTCACGCAGACGACTCTGAACGACCCGAACATCTCGGCGACGTACGACTACTACGACTTCTTTACGGACGGCAGCAACTTGAGCGTCATCACCAACCGCGGACCGCTTTCGAACGACCGCCGCCACCAGTTCAAGGTGTCGGGGGTCTACGTGACGCCTTTCAAGCTCTCGGTCGGGCTCGCCGCGTACTTCAGGACCGGCACACCCCTGACCCGTTACGGCTTCTCCGACGCCTACGGGCGCTACGAGTTCTTTCTGACGCAGCGCGGAGCGGAAGGGAGGACTCCCGACAACTACGAGGCGGACCTGCACTTCGGCTATCCGATTTCGATCGGGCCCGTCAGCGTCAACCTGCTGCTGGATGTCTTCAGCATCTTAAACGCGCAGCGCGCCGTTACGCTGGACGAGCGGTGGGGCTTCGTAGAGGCGGACAACGCCTCGCCGACGCCGGTCAACCCCAACTACAAGCAAGCTTTCTTCCGGACGCCGCCGACCACGGCGCGCTTCGGTGTGAGGGTGTCGTTCTGAGAAAGGTGATAGGACGTAGGACGTAGGACGTAGGTGGTTGGGGGGTCTCTCCCTACCACCTGCGGCCTTCCACCGGCGTCGTTAGGCCGCGAGCGAGCTCGCGAAGAAATCCCGCAGCGCCGCCGCGACGGCGCCGGGCCGCTCCATGGGATCAGATGGCCCGCGCCGGGGACGGGCCGCGCTACCGGTTCTGAAAAAGACGGCCGAGGAAGCCCCGTTTGTGTTCCGCTTCCAACACCTGCGCGGCTTCTTCGACGCGTCTCTCGAGCTCACGGTAGCGCCCCTTCTCCGAGGCCAGGTTCGTTGCGTTTTGAGCGTGGGAGCGTGCCTCCTCCAGCGAGCCCTGTTCGAGATAGACCTCGGCCAGCGAGGCCTGGATGTCCGCGCGCCTCGGGTCGAGCCTGGCGGCTTCTTTGAGATGCTCGAGCGCGTTCTCCCTGCGCAACCGGTTCTTCAGCATGGCTTGCCCGAGCACGTAATGGTATTCGGCGCTGTCCGGCACGAAATGGATCGCCTCGTTTAGCATCTCGGTGGCGCCGAAATAGTCGTTTTGCTCGATCAGCTGCAGGGCCTTTCGGTAATTGGCCGATGCTGTCGCGCGGCGAACCTTGGCCGAACCACCGGTCGGCTCTGGCTGTCCGGCACTGGCCGCCTTGGCCCCGGGCAGGACCAGAGACTCCGCCTCCCCGATCTTCTTGTCGTAGGCTTCCCGGGAGGCCGGGTTGGAGAGGACCTCGTGAGCGACGCGGAGGCGCTCCGACAGCACAGTTAGCTCCCGTCCGCACTCGGCCAGATCGGGGCGGCTCTGCAAGCCGGGATCGAACAGGGGAGACCGCGAACGGTAGGCCTCTGCGATCGCTTCGGGTGCGGAATCCGTTGAGATGCCCAGAAGATCGTAATGCGATAGCCAGTCGAGGCGCCGGTAGGTGTTCCGGACCAGGTCCCGGTGCTGGCTCTTGGCGGCTTCCTCGGCCCGCGGTGGCTCCGGTGGCTTCGCTGTCGTGGGGCTACCGGCACCGGCCGCCTCGGGCGGTTCGCCCGCGCGTTGCGCCGCGTCCTTCTCCTGCGGGCGCATCTCAACCAGACCCGCGAAAATAAGGGAATAGAGGATCTTGGCACCGGCCGTTTGTGAGCCGGGAACCAGCTTGAGAAGGCTGCGAGCATCGGTCTTGCCGTCGATCTGCGAGAGCAGGAAGAGGGCTTCCTGCGGGAGCCGGGAAGAAACCGGTGACGACATCGGGTCTTTGACCAGAGTCGGGATCGCGTGCAGATCGCCGAGCAGTTCCAGAAACGGCTCGCTTTCGGGAGTCCGCCGAATCCCTTCGATAATCATCTCCGTCGCCGAAAGCGAGAAGGACACGTCGGGATCGATCGCGTCGGTGTTTTGTTCAAAATGAAAACTGCCGTCGGGCCAGGAGAGCGCCGAGAAGATGACTTGCTCCATGAGCCTTCGTGCTTCGCTGTCGATCACCGCACGCGTCACGAGTCCGTTCTCGACCAGGATCTGGTCAATTCGGTCCCCGGTTTCCTTCTGAAGCTTGAGGGCCTCCTGCAGCTCGGCCTCCGCGATGTAGCCCCAGAGCACCAGGGTCGCGCCGATCCGATGCTCTTCCCGCGAGGACCGCGCGGTTAAAAGCTCGCCTTTCTCGAAGAAAAGCTGACGGACTTGATCCTGCCGAAAGATGGACAGCGTACCGGTCCAGTGCTCGCGCTGGACCCTGCGAAGAACGGCAATGAGAGGTGTTTCCGAGAGCCGGCCGGACCAGCCCGAGGATCCCTCGGCGTCTGCTGGTGGCGCGGCCATCAGCAGTCTCCTTCCGCGCCCACTCCGGGCCGCGCGGACTTGAAACAGGCTGCTCGGGGCCTCAACCCCCGCCTACGTCTTTGGTGGAAAGATGGGACGGTCAACGGAGTGGCTCGCCGCAGAGTTTTCTTGTCCCAGCCCAGTTCAGCCCTCCGGCGATTCGCCTTTCATCGCCCGAATTCCACTTTAATCATACCGCCACTCGGCGCCGGGCGTTGCCGGCTTTGTCCTCGGCTCGGGCCGGGGTGTCCGCGAGGTCAGAGGAACACCCCCGTCCGGTGGGCAGCCGTTCGGCAGGACGAGCGGGTCCGCTACGGAACCAGCAGGCTTCCAGAGCCTGACCCTTTCGCACAAGCCGCAACGGGCGCCGTCGCGCCACGCTTCCGCGCAGGGAACTGGCTGCGTCTGGGTTAGAAAATCTGGCTATTGGGTTCTCAAATCTGTCAAGACGCTTTCATTCGCTTCGGGCTCGTGAACTCCGAGCTGTAGCCTTTCCGGTCTCTCCTTCCCGGCTCTCAGGTCTTTCCGCCCCTCTTCTCAGGGTTTTCCCGATTGTCCCGTCGCGCGGGCGCGGGCCAGAATGGCTATATGAGACATCTCAGAGACTCTGGTGGGTACCTCCCCCCTGAAAGTCTGCCCGGGGAAAGGGGAGCCTTTTGGGGAGGCCCCGGGCGTTCGATGCGGCTTCTCTGCGGTTTGGCGCTTGGTCTGCTGTTGGGGGGCATGGCGCTGGGGCAGGAGGCTTCCGGCGGCCCGCCCGCGCCCTCGCCCATGACGCCGGTCCTGTCGATCTCCCCGGACATCTTCAAGGACAACGCGACAACCAGCGGGCTGCTCTGTATCACCAACGTCAATGCCGCCACGGCGCAGCTACAGCCGGGCGATGCGTTTGAAGCGAACTTCGAGCAAGGCTCGGACACGGTGTCGCTCTCTTCGACGGTTCTTCTGGTGAACTCTTCGACGCTCCAGGCCTCGGATTTCACGGTGAGTCTGGATTCGGGCACCCAGCAGATTCTCGTGACGTACGTTGGAGCGGCGCAGGCCTTCCCGCCCGGCGACAGCGTCTGCGCTCAGATCTCGCTGAACATTGGCTCGACTCTCGGCTCCCGGACGATCGTCTTCCAAT
>JBOGJN010000005.1:0-3139 GCA_050745445.1 Thermoanaerobaculia bacterium | reverse complement strand
GCTGTGCCCGCCGCGTGTCCTCGCGGGGAACCCGCAGCGCCTGGGCGGCCATCGACGTCGTCGCGCTTCCTTGCATCTGACCCCGCGGCGCTCGTAACGCCATCCCACACCCTTTTTCAGCAGACTGCTAGGGAACTTCGCGAGACGGAGGCACGCAGCCGCGGCGCACGGCCGGAGGCATGAGCGAGGGAACAAGGTACGCCGGAACTTTCGCGTCTCGGACGCTGTGACTGAGCGACGGCCCGCCTGTACCGCAACGGGGGCAGGCGCCTTCGGTTGTGGCCATTCGCTTCCATTTTAAGCGTTCACTTTGGCGGGGCCCGGAGTCTTCATGCCAGAATCGCGCCGTGAAAAGTCGGCGGCCAGTCTTTGTCACGGGGCGCCCGGAGAAGGCCCGCGAAGCAAGACGTATGGGGTTTGGTCTCGAGCGGCGTAGCCTCGATCTGCCGGAGCCGCAGGCGCTTGATCCCTCCGAGGTCGTGGAGGCAAAAGCGCGCGCGGCCTACGCGCGGCTCAAGCGGCCCGTCGTGGTGGAGGACTCGGGACTGGCGATCCATGCCTGGGGAGGGTTTCCGGGGGCGCTTGTGAAATGGCTCGAGAAGACCGCCGGCGCGGCGGCCATCGGCCGCATGATCAGCCGCTTCCCGGACCGTTCCGCGACAGCCACCTGCGCGATCGCTTATTTCGACGGGAAACGGCTCATCCGGGCCAGGGGAGAATCCCGCGGGGCTGTGGCCGCCGCGCCCCGGGGACGCAGAGGCTTTGGGTGGGACTGCATCTTTGTCCCGGAGGGAGGTCGGCGGACTTTTGCCGAGATGCTGCCGGACGAGAAGGACAGTGTCTCTCACCGCGGCCGCGCCTGGGAAGCGCTCGCGCGCGAGCTCGGCCGCGAGCCAGGAGATTCCCGGGCGGGCTCCGCGGGGCGGCGTTTGCGCGCCGGCGGGCGGCGGAGGTTGCGGTGAAACACGGGAGACTTGCGGTTGCGGTCGAGAAGTCGCAGCATCGTCATCACAGGCCGGGCGTTGACATGATCGGGGAGAAGCCCGTTCGGAGAGGAATGAGTGGGTCTGGAGCTTGCTGAGGTCGTTGGCCACCTGGCCGACCTTCACCGTTTTCCGGTCGAGCCGCTCGGGGGGGAGCGCCCGACCGAGGCTCTGGTCCGGGGCAACGCTCTGTCGGGAGACCGCCTCTACGATGTCTGTGAGGAGCCGAAGGGCGAGCCCCTGGCGGTCTCCGTGGCCCCCATGCTTCTGCTTTACACCGTGCGCTGCCTCGAGAATCCAGGGTCCGGAACGCGCGAGGTCCTGACCCGTGTGAAGAACCCGGCCGGGCGCGAGTTCGCGGTCTCCGATCCGGAGCTCGCGGCCGACATCTCCCGCAGTCTCGGACGCAAGGTCACGATCAAGCGCCGCGAGGGTTCCGGCGATGCGGCGCCTCTGCATCTGCTCTCGCGGGCCACGTTGCGTCTGGCGGAGCGGACCTATGGGGGCTCGATCGAGCCCGAGCGTCTGCGCGCGAACTTTCTCGTCGAGATCGCGGAAGGCAAGGCCTTCGATGAGGATCGCTGGATCGGAAAGAAGATCCGGATCGGGGACGCGCTGCTGGAAATCGTCGGACCCAGTTCGAGCTGCATCGTCACGGCGTTTCGCCCGGAGACCCCGGCCGGAGACGTCGACATGTTGAGTGGTCTCGTGCACGTGCACGGGGGTCACCTCGGTGTCTGTGCGCGGGGGATCTCGGGCAGCCGCGTGCGCATCGCGGATTCCGTGATCCTCGTGGATTGACACTCGCGGATTTCGGATTTCGGATTTCGGATTTCGGATTTCGGACTTGACCTGGGATTACTCGCCAATGTCCTGGTGGGGTTGATAGACTCGCGGGCGGTGCGAGGATGCCGCAGCGACCGATCCGCGTTCTGATCGCCAAGCCCGGCCTGGACGGGCACGACCGCGGTGCCAAGGTGATCGCCCGCGCGATGCGGGACGCCGGCATGGAGGTGATCTACGCGGGCCTGCGGCAGAGTCCCGAGCAGATCGCTGCGGCCGCGATTCAGGAGGACGTGGACGTCGTCGGTCTCTCCATTCTGTCGGGAGCTCACAACGTCCTCTTCCCCGAGATCCTCAAGCTTCTGAAAGAGCGGGGCGGCGAGGACATCCTCGTCGTCGCCGGGGGGATCATCCCGGACAAGGATATTCCGGTCTTGAAGGCGCTCGGCATCCGGGAGATTTTCCTGCCGGGAACGCCGACCCAGACGCTCGTGGATTTCATCAAGAAGGAAGTTGGCGGCCGTGAGCGGCACTGATCGGAGACGCAAAACGGAAAACGTGAAACGGAAAACGAGGCGCCGGAGAAGGGAGCCGTGAGCTCCTCGTTTCGTTTCTCGTTTTACGTTTCCCGTTTCACGTCTTAGGATGGACAAGCTCGAAACCAGGATCGATACCGGTTCCGCGCAGTTTCGCGAGCGCTCGCAGACCATGGAGGCGCACGTCGAGAAGCTGCGGGAGGAACTGGCGCGCGCGCGGAAGGGCGGCGCGGGGCGAGAGCGTCAGACCAAACAGAAGAAGATGCTGGCGCGCGAGCGCGTGGACGCGTTGCTCGATCCCGGGTCTCCGTTGCTTGAGCTGTCTCCTCTGGCTGCTCATGGCATGTACGAGGGCGAGGCGCCGGGGGCGGGTCTCGTCACGGGAATCGGGAGGGTTTCGGGGCGGGAGGTCCTGGTGATCGCCAACGACGCCACGGTCAAGGGCGGAACCTACTTCCCGATCACCGTCAAGAAGCATCTTCGGGCGCAGGAGATCGCCGAGCAGAACAGGCTTCCCTGCGTCTATCTGGTGGATTCGGGCGGGGCCTTCCTGCCGCTCCAGGCGGAGGTCTTCCCCGACCGGGATCACTTCGGCCGGATCTTCTACAACCAGGCGCGGATGTCCGCGAAGAGGATTCCTCAGGTCGCCGTCGTGATGGGCTCCTGCACGGCCGGCGGGGCCTATGTGCCCGCCATGTCCGACGAAGCGGTCATCGTCAAAGGAACCGGGACCATCTTTCTCGCCGGGCCGCCGCTGGTCAAAGCGGCGACGGGAGAGGAAGTCACGGCGGAGGAGTTGGGCGGCGCCGACGTGCACACGCGGATCTCGGGCGTGGC
>JBOGJN010000004.1:0-1776 GCA_050745445.1 Thermoanaerobaculia bacterium | reverse complement strand
GCCGGCGTGAACTACCCGTTCCTTCTGGGGCTCGTCACACCTGAGCTGGCCTCCACAGAGCACTTCGACCTGGCACTGCTGCGCCAGCGCGGCTCGATCGAGATGTCGCTGACCCCGAATCAACCCGTGGACGTCAAGGTCTCCTACTTCCAGGAGCGGCGCACCGGCACTCGTGCCTCGGGGACCTCTTTCGGCTTTGGCAACGTGGTCGAGTCCCCCGAGCCGATCGACTACCGCACCGAAGACTTGGGCGCCTCGGCCGAGTACAACAGGTCCTGGGGTCTCGTCCGGGGCGCGGTCCACTACAACAGGTTCGCCAACGCGAACGACTCCGAGATCTTCGACAACCCCTTCCGCGTCACGGACTCGACCGACGCCAGCGCCTACACGGCTCCCGGCGCCGGATCGATCAACGGGCCGTCGCGCGGCCGCATCGATCTTTCCGCCGACAACCAGGCCTGGACCGGGGCTCTCGGGTTCGTTCTGCGCCTGCCGGCGAACTCGCGCTTGTCCGTTGATCTAACCGGCTCGCGTTGGACGCAGAACAGGGTCTTCATGCCCTACACGATCAATTCCGCGATCGGCCCGACGTCGAATCCGGCCGCCCCCTTCCAGGCGGACGATCCCGCAAGCCTCCCGGAGAAGAGCCTCGACGGTCGCATAAACGTCGGCTCCCTCTCCCTCTTCTTCAGCTCGCGGCCGCTTCCGGCTCTCAGCTTCACCGCTCGCTACCGAGTCTATGATCTCTCCAACAAGACCCAGCGGATCGAGTTCCCCGGCTACGTCCGCTTTGACGCGGTCTGGGAGGCAATCCCCCGCGTCAGCGTTCCCTACGGCTACAAGCGGACGCAGGGGGACGCGACTGTCTCGTACGACTTCGGACCGGTCACGGTGGAAGGGGGCTACCGCTACCTCCGGTGGGATCGGAGATTTCGCGAGACCGAGCAGACGCGCGAGAACAGCCTCATCGCGGCCGTCAACCTGCGCGCCCTCGGCTGGGCGCTTCTGCGCGCGAGCTACGAGAGGGGCTGGAGAGATCGCGACCCTTACAACTACGAGCACAGCGAGGACGCGTCCTACGGGGAGCCGGCGCCGCCCCCCGTGCAGCTGCCAGCGCTCCGCCGCTACGATCAGGCCAAACGGGACGTGAACCGCTTCAACGGACTCCTGCAGGTCACGCCGGGAGGGGGCGACATGACCTTCACGCTCTCCTATTTGTCCGCCCACGACGACTACAACCGGGAGCCCGTGGTGGACGCCTCCGGCCTCCGGTACGGACTCCTGAACTCAAAGTACGAGAGCTTCACCGCCGAGGCGGACTACTCGCCCACCGAGCGCTGGAACGTCTACGGCTTCTACACCGGCGAGAACAACAAGAACTTCCAGCGCGGCCGCCAGAGCGGGGCAACGCCTTCGACCAGTCCGTTGAATGACTGGACGGCGGACGTGAAGGACAAGGTGAACTCCTTCGGTGTGGGCGCCAACGCCCTCCTCGTGCCTGACCGCCTCGACTGCCGGGTGTTCGCCCGCTACCAGAGGGTGGACGGCAACAACGATCTCTTCAGCCCTCCCGGCGGAACTCCGGACATAGCGGTTTCCAACCCCAACTTCGACGACACCAAGATCTGGACGGTCAGCGCGGAGATCGCTTACCACCTGGCGAAGAACTGGAGCCTCGTTCTCGGCGGCTGGCTCGAGCAATACGAAGTCAAGGACGCGGCCACGACGGGCCTGACCAACTACGTGCCGGGCTCCTTCTTCCTCGCCGCCAACGAC
>JBOGJN010000003.1:0-1692 GCA_050745445.1 Thermoanaerobaculia bacterium | reverse complement strand
TCAGATCTTCATGATACATTATGGCAATCGCAGTATGAGCCTTCAGCCAGCCTTGCGTTATGTCAGATCTGACATAGCGGCCCCGGCGACCAGCTAGCGATCGAGCCGCAGAAGAGCGGGCCCGGGTCGGGTCGCGACGAACTCGGCGCGGGCGGCAGAGGCGGGGAAGGCGCGAGCATAGCCTTCCGCCCAGCGCGGTCGGAACGCTTTGGCTTCGCCGGAGGAAACGAGCGCCCAGACGCTCCCGCCGAAACCCCCGCCGAAGGCGGACGCGGCCATCGCGCCAAACGACCGCGCCAGGCGCACGAGCCCGGTCGTCTCCGGAATCTGGTTGCCCAGAAACCGCTCGGCAGTGGACTGGGAACGGGCCGCCAGTTCGCCAAACGCCGCACGATCGCCCCCGACGAGCGCCTCGGTCGCCTCCGGAATGATCGAAACGCTCTCCTCAAAGAACTGGTCGAATCGGAAGAGAAGCACCTGTGCCGAAAACTCGCGGTGGGAAGACCGGCGCAGGATCTCGCGTATTCGCTTCGGCGCGTCGGGCGCGGACGTTGCGGCGGCAAACAGCGTCGGGTCCTGTCGGCGGGTTGCCTCGCGCCAGAGACTCAGGATTGTGCTCGCCGCAACCGACAGCCGGTTGTATTTGGCCCGGACACTTCCGGTCTTGTCCGATGCGACGCCGCTCGAGGCGATGACGAAGGTCCAGTCACCCGGCAAAGGGACGGACCGCTCGTGTCGGACGGGACAGAAGACGTACTGCGCAAGCTCTCCGGGGCGGCAACACAGGATGGCGGTGTGATCCTCGCTTCCGCCAAAAGTTCCGACACCGCGGTCCCCCTCGAGGGCGCCAAAGCTCAGGCCGTTCTCGAGACACCCCAGATACTCCGCCAGATCCTCCCGGCTGCGAATGTTGGACGCGAACTCCGGGCGAGAGTCCAAGTTGTTGAGGTCTGCAAGCGCCGTGAAGAGCGCGATGACGAGGGCGCTGGAGCTCGAAAGCCCTGCCGCGCGCGGCAGATCGCTCGCAAAGGCGATGTCGGCGCCGGCAAGAGCGCCGGGGAAGTCGCGCGCCATGCGGCGGGCGACAACCATTGGATAGACCTTCCAATCCTCGGCGATCGGGAGAAGATCCGGATCAAGGCTCAGCTCCGCCTCCAGACCACGGCCGGCGTCGAGGATGCGGACGCGGCGGTCGGAGCGCCCGGAGGCGACCACACAAAAGCCCCGTTCGACAGCGCAGAGAAGACTCCTTCCGCCGGCGTAGTCGGTGTGCTTGCCCAGGACCTCGATCCGGCCCGGCACGAACCAGCGCCGCATCTGCGCGGGAGGCCCGCCCGAAAACCTCTCGAGCGCGTCCGCCGCCTTGCCGAACAGGGCCGCCTTGCTCGAGGCCTCCGAACCGGCAAGCCCCGCCTCGACCAGACGGCCTTCGATCTCTCCGGTGCCGTTCACGGCCGCACGTCGGCCTCCCAAAGCCTTTCGGCCACGGCTGCGATATCGGCGCGCGTCGAAAGATCCAGGACTGCCTCTTCGGACGGAACGACCCGGAACCGCTCGTTGGACCGCGTGATCGCGTATTGGACGGCTTGCGGCAGCTCGAATTCACTCCGCGACGAGAGCGGTGTCGCGCGGCAGGCCCGGAAGATTGAAGGGGAAAACCGCCAGCAGTTCATGCTGACCAGAGAAGTGGAC
>JBOGJN010000002.1:0-1439 GCA_050745445.1 Thermoanaerobaculia bacterium | reverse complement strand
AGAGGAGGTAGAACCGATACTCGGGCTCTTCCTTCGCTTTGGCATGTAACGCCGTCTGTAGCTTCTGAATACTGCTCGGAGTTGTCAGGGTCATCCCCAATCTCCTATCCCTCACCACGTCTTGCGTTGGTCTTGAACCGAGGCCCCTTCCCTCCACCGGCATTACCCGGCTTCCACGGTACTACAGGCCTCTCCGTCACCCCCTCGCGCACAGCCTTACCCTCGCGGGTATCCGTTTGGTCGAAACGTCCCGACCACCCGATGGGGCTTCCCGTGTTGCAGCGGTCTTCCTCTTGTATGCATGCCCTCGCCCATACCCCGGCGGAATCCTTGGGTGCCCTCTTCGTTCGCTTCCCCAAGAATGACAGCCTTCCCCGAATTCCCGGTCGGGTCGGCTTCCGCATCACCCTTTTCGAGGCCTGCCCAGCGTTCACTCACGTTACGGCCTGCATACTCGCCAAGTCACCTAAAGTGACCCTCTACACCAGAGGCTTCAGCCGCTTCGTTACCTCCGCGACTGCTCCGATCGCTACCGGCTGGAGCGAACGTTGCCGGGCGGGGTTCGCACCCGCTGAAAGACCGTGCCTTGGCACGGCGCACGGAAAATGAGGGGCTACGCCGACGCCGAGATCGACCTGGGTATAGCCGTCGGTCTCGGTTTCGAGCGCTGCGTTGTCGGTTTGCTTGGCGACCCGCATGACCTCGAAATCACCGCTCCAGGGCCCTAACCAATAGTCGAGCCCACCGCCGAAACGCGGCGGTGTGATCCGCGGGAGGTCGTCGCCGTCGGTCAGCTTGCCGCGCACATAGTCCGCAAAGAGCCGGGCGTCGAGCTCGCCGTAGCTCGTGCCCTCGAATATCCCAAAAACGGTCTCGGCTTCCGCGCCGTAGAAGACCGCGTTGTCCTGCACGAAGGCGAGGCTCAAGAGATCGCCATCGGGGACCGGGTTGCCTTCCTCGTCCAAGCGGTCGGCCACACCGTCGCGGTTCGCGTCCAAGGAATCGGCGAAGATGAAGTCCTCGATGAGATTGGCGAAGGCCGAAACCCGCCAGGTCCAGCGGCCCTCGGACTTGCGCAGCGTCAGGTCGAGGTTATTGGCGGTCTCCGGATCGAGCGCCGTGTTGCCGCGCTCGAAGGTGCCGGTCGCGAGATGGGGCCCGTCGTTGTAAAGCTCCTCGAGGCTCGGGGCGCGCTGTGCGCGGGTCACGGAGATCCCGGCCGAGTAATCCTGCCCGAAGCTTCGCGCGGCACCGGCCGAAACACTGTAGATGTCGTGCTCGACATCGGGGCTGCCCTGGTCGGCATCGTAGCGGGCGTTTTCGTAACGGGCGCCGGCCTCGAAGTGCCAGAGGTCCCAGTCCCGGTCCTCGAACCAGAACACCCCGACCGATCGGCCGCCGACCGGGGGTGTCAAGGCCTCTTCGCCGGTGGCTTCGAA
>JBOGJN010000001.1:0-11107 GCA_050745445.1 Thermoanaerobaculia bacterium | reverse complement strand
CGGCGCGCGGCGGCCCACTCTCTATCCGCCAGACCCGGGCCGCCGCTAGTCGCTCGGTCGCAGCCTCGCAGGGCGAGCGCTCGACTTTCTTGTGCTCCCTCGCTCATGCCTCCTCCGGGAGGCGCTCCCGTCGCCGGGCTGCATCGTTGTGGCGGATGGGTTGGACTGTGAGTTGCGGCGCGCGGGCGGTGCCCGGAGGGGACCCTCGAAATCGCCTGGGTGTGCGTGAGGCAGAGTTCCTCTGGCCTTGAACGCTCTCGCACCGATTTCGCGAGCGGCGGCCAGGATCGTCTCGCTTGCGCTTCAGCAGGGCCGCCGCGTGGTCCTCCAAGGGCCCGGCCGCGCGCCGCAGCGCCCCGAGAGAGGCGGCCGGCGCTCCCTCGGCTCGCGGACCGACGTTGCGGCTGCGTCATTACCGTTTCGCGAGTCTCCCTAGGTCCCGCAATAGAATCGGCTTGTCCGTGGCCAGGAGGAAGTCGAGCCATCGCGGGAAAGCGCTTTCGGCCCCGCCACGCCGGCGTGCCGCCCGCGCCGAACCTCTGGAAGCGAAGAAGAGGCGAGCGCGTCTGGTCTTCCGGCGGCTCGCCCGCGCCTACCCCGACGCGCGCTGCTCGCTAAACTCTTCCTGCCCCCTGGAGCTGCTCGTCGCGACGATCCTCTCGGCCCAGTGCACCGACGTCCGGGTCAATCAGGTCACGCCGCTGCTCTTTTCCAAGTACAGGACCGCGGCCGACTACGCCAGAGCGCCCGCCGGAGAGCTCGAGCGGGACATCCGCCAGACCGGGTTCTTCAACTCAAAGGCCAAGAGCCTGCGCCTGGCCGGGGCCGCGATCGCCGCGGAGCACGGGGGAAGGGTCCCCGACACGATGGAGAAGCTTCTGAGACTTCCCGGGGTGGGACGAAAAACCGCCAACGTGATCCTCGGCAACGCCTTTGGCAAAAGCGAGGGGTTCGTGGTGGACACGCACATCGGACGAGTGGCACGGCGTCTCGCCTTCACGCGGGAGACAGACCCCCGAAAGGTCGAGAATGACTTGATGGGGATCGTCCCCAGGGCCAAAAGAACGCTCGCGGCTCACCAGCTGATCTTCCACGGCCGCCAGATCTGTCAGGCGCGAAAACCCCGTTGCGAGGCCTGTCCCGTTGACCCGTTTTGCCCCCGCATCGGCGTCCCGTAATCGCCCGAACCTCAATGTTTTCGGGCGCGGGAAAGGTTTTCCGAAGGAGCGGCGGAAAACCCTGTCGAAATGCCTGCGGAAAGCGGAGAAAAACAGCGAAACCGAGCGGTCCTCGTGCGGTTTGCACCGACTCCTGTGCGAACCCGTAACGCGCGCCTCATCAGGAGGTTACCCGGTTGCGGCGGAATTTGGATTTATCTGGTCGGCCGGCCGCGGGATGTTCCAATCTTTTTCCACACGGCCAACCGCTTTTCTCTGTTGAACTTAACGGCTTGTTAACCCCCGGGTCGGTACTCCCCGTACACGGTCTTGAGGGCCGCGACAATCTCACCGAGTGTCGCCTCGCACGAGACCGCGGAGAGAATCCCGGGCATCAAGTTTCTGTCCTCTCTCGCGTCCGCCTTCAGGCTGTTGAGCGTCTTGACGGTCGCCTTCTCTTTGCGGCTGGCGCGAAAAGCGCGCAAGCGCTCGACCTGGTCCCGCTCGATCCGCGGATCCACCCGCAACACCGGCGGGCCCTTGTCTTCCTCTTGCCGGAATGCATTGACTCCGACCACGATGCGTCGCCCCTCTTCGACTTCGCGCTGCGCCGCGTAGGCCGACTCCTCGATCTCACGCGCGAAGAATCCCTGCTCGATGGCGGACACCGCGCCGCCCTGCCCTTCAATCTTCGCGATCAGGGCGCGCGCGCGCGTGCAGAGCTCATCGGTCCAGGTCTCTAAGAGGCCGGAGCCTCCCAGGGGGTCCGCCACATCGGCCACACCGGTCTCGTAAGCGATCACCTGCTGCGTGCGCAGAGCCAGACGCGCCGAGGCCTCGGTTGGCAGGGCCAGCGCCTCGTCGAACGCATTGGTGTGAAGCGACTGCGCTCCCCCCAGGACGGCCGAGAGCGCCTGAAGGGTCACGCGAACGACGTTGAGGTCGGCCTGCTGGGCCGTGAGTGTGGAACCGGCGGTCTGGGCGTGAAAACGCAGGTGCCAGGACCGCGGGTCCTTTGCGCCGAAGCGGTCACGGACAATTTCACCCCAGAGCCTCCGTGCGGCGCGGAACTTGGCGATCTCCTCGAAAAAGTTCGCATGAGCATTGAAAAAGAAGGAGAGTCGGGGAGCGAAGTCGTCGATCGCAAGACCTCGGGCGAGCGCGGCCTCGACGTAGGCAATCGCGTTCGCGAGCGTGAATGCAACCTCCTGGACCGCCGTCGCGCCCGCCTCGCGGATGTGGTAACCCGAGATCGAGATCGTGTTCCAACGCGGCACCTGACGCCCGCAGAACTCGAAGATGTCGGTCGTCAGCTTCAGAGACGGCTGCGGCGGGAAGATGTACGTGCCACGAGCCACGTACTCCTTCAAGAGATCGTTCTGGATGGTGCCCGACAGCTTCTCCCAGGACACGCCGCGCTCCCGGGCGACGGCGAGCAGCAGCGCGAGAAGGATCGAGGCGGTCGAATTGATTGTCATGGAAATTGACACACGGTCGAGCGGCAAACCGTCGGTCAGGATTCTCATATCCTCGATCGTCGCGATGGCCACGCCGGTTCTTCCGATCTCGCCGCGTGCCAAACGGTCGTCCGAGTCGTACCCCATCTGTGTTGGAAGATCGAAAGCCACCGAGAGCCCGGTTTGCCCCTGCTCTAAGAGGTAGCGGTAGCGCAGATTTGACTCCCGCGCCGAGCCATATCCGGCGTACTGGCGCATGGTCCAGTAACGCGTCCGGTACATCTCCCGGGAAATCCCGCGGGTGAACGGAAACTCTCCGGGCGGGGGCTGCCCGTAAAAAGGGAGCACCGGAATCCCCGAACCCGTCGCGGCGGGCGGCGTGCGCCGAACCTCCTTTGCCTTCACGACCCGATTCTGGCACAGGGCGTCCGGCGGGCCGCAGAGCGCCTTGGGCCCGTCTGGGCGAGGGGTCGGGAGAGCGGAGTTACAATAGAGCCTCTCGGAAAATCGATTGAGCGAGCACTTGCGTGGCCGGCTGGAGGTCTTTGGCTTCGCGGACCTCCTGCAATGGATGGAGCTGAACCGACGCTCCGGACGCCTGACGCTTGTTCAAGGAACAGACCGGCGGATCCTGGACTGGCGGGATGGAGAAATCGTCTACGTTTCCGGTTCCCTGCCGCGCCACCGGCTGGGTGCACATCTGCTGCGCAGCGGCGCGCTTCCGGCCGCCACACTCTACGAGCTTCTGGCTCGCAACCTCACCAGCTCGGTGAACCTGACCCGTCTGATTCTGGAGGGAGGCCACGACAGCCACGACGGCTTGTCGCTCCGCGTCGAGGAGCTGGCGCGCCGGCTTCTCTTCGAAATGTTCGAGTGGCGGGAGGCGCGCTTCGAGTACGACCCCGACCACAAGGTGCAGCCCATCCTGCGGATCGGTCTTTCGCTACGCGGTCAGACACTCGCCTTCCACGGCGCCAAGAACCTGGACGACCGACGCCGCAGGCCCCGCCGAGGCAAAGAGAAGCTTGATGCCGAGACTCTCCCCTTCGAGAAAGAGGCGATCGACAAGAGCTACTGGGAGCTGCTCGAACGGTCGGTCTCCTCCGCCCGGCCGCAGGAGGCGCGGCGGCTGTTCGAAGCCTTCCAGGAGTTCATCGGGCGAGTTCGTGACCTCGTCACCGGAACCGTCACGATGCGTCCAGTCTACGAGGACACCGCGCGTATGCTTCAGGAGCTCCTGACGAAGTCTCCCGTGGAGCCTTCCGCTGTTGTGCCCATCGCGGCGCTCGACCCGCACTTGACGCTGAACCTGCTGATCCTGGCCAACGCCCTCTCGGTAGACCGCGACAACGCGGTGGGCACTGCGCCGGACGCCATCGAACGGCTGGGGGCTCCGGCCGTCACCGTGCTGATCGACCGTTTGAGCGCGCCCGACTTCACCCGGGTGCCCGAGGCCGATCCCGCCGCCCGCGCCCTGAGGCGCGCCAGTGTGGCCGCGGCGGTGGCCGCCGGGCCCTACGCCGAGCGGTACGGGATCACCCGCGAGCGGGGTTATACGCTGGGACTCCTCCACGCGGTTTGCTATGCGGACGTTTTCGAGATTCTCCAGTCCATGGACTTTCCGGCCGGGAATTTTCGCTCCACGGTGCTCGAGGTCTACCGGCCGGCGCTCGCCGCGGGACGTTCCGAGATCTGGGGGTTGCCACTCGACTTCCAGGCCGTCATTTCGGACGACGGCACCGACCCGAGCGCCGCCGCATCGCTCGTGCGCACCGCGCGGGGGGCGGTGCCCGGCTGCGCAATCGGCACGCTCGGAAACGTGGAAGTCGACCCGCTCTGGTCCGAGGAGATCGCCAACGAAGTCCGGATGATCTTTGAGTTCCTGCATCTGGGCCCGATCGAGGTGAAGAGCTCCTAAAGACGGAATCGTTTCGCCTCCCGAAGCGTTGCGACCGTTCGGGTGGTGAAGCCATGAAGAAGAGTGTCGGCATTCTCGCGACGGCCTTCGCGGCGTTTGCGGCGGCACAAACGCAGACCGCCCCGACGTTTCGGGAAGCCGTCGAAGTCCACGTCATGGACCTGGACGTGGTCGTCACGGATTCCCGCGGACAACCCGTCCCCAACCTGACCCGGGAGGACTTTACGGTCAAGGTGGACGGTCGCCCGGTGCCCATCGACTACTTCACGCGCGTCGAAGAGGGCGCGATCCACTCCCCGGATCTCGGCACGGCGTCTCCCGAGCGAGTCCTCGCAGAGTACCGCAAGGGAGAGGAAGCCTATGTGCCGAGACACTTCCTGATCTACACAGATAGCGGGCATCTCTCGCCGGGGCTCCGGAAGCGGGCGATCGAGGCGCTGCGCGACTTTGTCACGCGGCTCGGGCCCTCCGACTCGGCACGGCTCGTCCTCTTCGACCGGCGCCCCAAGAACCTGACGGAGTGGACGACGAGCAAGGAGGCGCTGCTCGCCGGGCTCTCCGGGATGGAAAAGGGCGTCGGTATGTCGCGTCTGACCTCGGAGATGTTTACCCTCCAGCAGATCGATTCGACTCGAAGCTCGTCGAGCCGGGCGAGTCTTGCCCGCATGTACGCCGAGCAGGAGGCGGTGGAAGTCCAGACGATGCTGCGGGACATGAACTCGGAGCTGGCCACCCTGACGGCCGTGCCGGGAAAGAAGGCCTTCCTCTTTGTCTCCGGCGGGTTCGAGACACAACCCGGCCAAGCGATGCTCCAGTACGCCGCCGGAGCCTTCAATGCCCCGAGCATGCTCCAGAGCTTCAGTCTCCAGAGCATGGCGCCGGAGGTCGAGGCTGTTGTTCGGAGGGCCAATGCCTCGGACATCACCTTCTTTACGGTCGATGCCCGCGGCCTGTCAGCCGCAGGGACGAGCGCCTCCAACGACGATCCCCTCGCCAGCCGCCTCTCCGTCGGCTTCTTCGCCCGCCAGGACAGCCAGACGGGGCTCCTGACGCTGGCCCGCGACACGGGCGGGCTCTCGCTCGTCAACACAAACGACCTCGAGAAGGGGTTCACTCGCGTCTACCAGGACTCCTCGACCTACTACTCGATTGGCGTCAACCTCTCCAAGCTCCCGGGCAACTTGTACCGCGAGGTGGGCGTGGACGTCAGCCGGCCCGGCTTGACCGTGCGGGCCCGCCGGGGTTTCGCGCCGCGGTCGGCTTCCGATCAGGGCCGCGACGTCGCCCAGGCTGCCCTGCGGACCAACGTGGAGTACCACGCGATCCCCGTTTCCCTGCGTGTGGCACCGGCCACGAAGGCAAAGAAATACTACGACCTGCCGATCGCCGCGACCGTGCCGGCCTCCGCGCTGACATTTCTTCCGGACGGAGACAAGTCCCGAGCGGTCGTCGAGATTTACGTCGGAGCGATCGACGACAGGGGCTACATGAGCGAGATCTCGCGCGAGGAGAGGGCATTTACACTGCCCAGGGACGCTCCGGCCGACACGGTCCTTCCCTACAAGGCGACGCTTCAGACGCGTAAGGGCAACATCCGCGTCGTCATCAACTTTCGCGACAAGGAGACCGGCCGCATGGGCACGGCCAAGGCCGACGTCCGGGTCGAATAGCCGGCTGCTGTCCTCGTCGAGGCACCCCGGCAAAGAGCCTACGTTTTCCCGGGCCTCGGTTTGGGCGTGGGTTTGGGAACCCGCTTCTCCGGCAGACTCCCGTCGGACTGCAGCACGACGAAGTCGTCCCGGCGATCGACCCCTTTGTTCGCGGCGGAGTCCTTGGGAGCGTTCAAGTCCCGAACATTCAACGTGAAGGTGTAGTAGCCGGGCTCGAAGCTCGACAGCGGAATCTCGCTGCCACTGGCGTAGTAGCCGGGAGCGAGCATCTGGAGCTGCGCCGGACCGGCAAAAGGCTTGAACGCGGGCTGTCCGTCTCTCAGGACGCCGATGCGCATCATGATGCGTGGCTGGACCCGTTCCGGTGTCGGCGAAGAGGCCTGCGCCGATCCCGGAGCCACGGAGGCGGGATTGCCTCCCTTCGTGTCCTCCGGGGGCGAGGCGGCAACCGGCACCGAGGCAAGCACGGGGTTGGAGACCGTGTAGAAGTACCAGAGGGCGTCCGCGCGCGCGAACAGGCGGTTGGCCTTTGGCTCGACGCGAATCGGCTTTTCAGCGCCAAACACGAATGGGTCCGTGGGCAAGGGGCGTTTGGTCAGAGGGGTCAGCGTGTCGCCCAGGATGAGCGGGGACACGTCGAACTCGTTTGGCTTCTGCACGAGCTCGAATCTGGCGGAAGAAGAAACGATCGGGGCCCCCTCCCCGGCGGCGAAAAGGCCGAAGACGGCCCGATAACTTCCCGGAGGCAAGACGACAGAACGCTCGAACACCTTGTCGGCCTTTTCCCCCGTTTTCATGTCGAAAAGGCTCGCGTCCTCCCAATACTGGCCCGCCTCCTGACCCGACTCCCTCAAGACGATGCTGCCAAACTTGACGGGCACCGCCGGAACCTTGTCTGCGGGGACGTAGAGCTGGAAGGCGTAGAAAACCTCCCCCGGAATGCTCCGAAACGCGCCTCCCCAGAAGGACGGGCCCGGCTCCCTCTTCTCCTTCAAAAGAGCCTCCAGAACAGAGCGCGCGGCGGCAGGCAGGGTGCCCGCCACGGGGGCCGGGGCAGCGGCGGCAGGCGCGCTCGGCGCGGCGGCCGCGGTTGCCGGGGCTTCTCCCGGGGGGGCGGTGGGGTTCACGATCGACTTCTCGGCGATCTTCGCGATCGCCCGATCCACCTCCGCCCGATTTTGCAACTCGTCCTGTCCGCGCTGCGCGTCCACGGTGACACGCGCCCGGATCTCCCCGATCGCCCACGACGGATCGAACCTGTCCTTCTCGTAGATCCAGGTCCAAAGGACGGAGACCGGACTCGAACCGAACGGGTTCTCCCCTTCGGGCCGTGCGCCGGCCGAAGCGCCCGAAGCGAAATCATCGCGCTCCTGGGGGCGGCTCTGCGTGACCCGGCTCGGGCCGCCGAGCACGATCAGGAGCCGTCCCCTCGCCGACTCCGATCCCTTTTGGCGATTCAGCTTGAACTGCTGGTCGCCGGCGGCAATCCGGCGCTGGATCTCGGCCCAAAAGTCCTTTCCCCCGGTTACGGGGTTTCCTCCGGCGCGCTTGCCCCGATACTGCTCGATGAACCTTTCGGCGTCTTCATCGGTATCGATTCGGGACCACCCCTCACGCTCGGCCGCGGTCAAGAAATAGGCCTCCGGAGACTTGGCCCAATCCCTGAACTTCGACAGTCCACCGGGGGCGATCGAGGCCAGAGCGAGCCCCGCAAGGCACAGGAGAGCTTTTCTCACGACTCCTCCCTGGATCAGGCGGCGGATTCTATCGCTCCCGGAGAGGACGGAAAACAGAAACGGGAAACGAGTCGAGGCGGGCTTCGGTTCGTTTACCGTTTCCCGCTTCCCGTTTCCCGACCCACCTTTGTCGTCGCGGAAGAGTCCTTCGCGATCCGGGCGAGGGCGTACCGGCGATCCGACCCTCCACGGCGGGAATCCGCCTCTTCGCGCAAAGCGGAAAGCAGTTGCTGCACCTCTCCCTGCATCTGCTCCATCCGCTCCTTCATGTGGAGGATCACCTCGACGCCGGCCAGGTTGACGCCCAGGTCCCGCGTCAGCGTCAGAATGATCTCGAGTCTTTCGATGGTCCCCGCGTCGTAAAGGCGCGTGTTCCCCTCGGTGCGGGCCGGCCGCAGAAGCCCCTCGCGTTCGTACATGCGCAGGGTCTGGGGATGGATCCCAAACCGCTCCGAGATGACGCCGATCCGGTGAGCCCCCTGCCGGGTTCGAGAGCTCATCGGGCCTTGCGCGGCTCCACGGCGATCGCCTGCCCGCGGTCCGACTTGGCGGCCACGATTCTCAAGACTCCGGCTCGCAGAGTTGCCTTGATGCCAGCAGGATCGATCGAGGCCGGGACCGGGAACTCACGGGAAAAGTTGCCGTAGATACGCTCCATCCGCACGAAGTGCTGCGGCTCGGCTCCCGGATCGGCACGGCGGTGACCCGACACCCGCAGTTTCCCTTCAAGCGAATCGAGCCGGACATCCTCCAGGCGGACGCCGGGGAGCTCCACCTGCAAGACGATCTCCTCGGTGGTCTCGTAGACGTCCGCGGCCGGCGACCACAACGCGGTTTCGAGAGCCTCATCGGGAAATTCGGTGCGGTGAATCGTCTCCTCGAAAAGCCGATTCATCTTCTCCTGAATCGCAAAGAGGTCCTGAAGGGAGTTCCACTGGAAGACGCTCATGGCAGTTCAGTCGAGAGTCGAGAGTCGAGAGTCAAGAGTCAAGAGTTCGGAAGCCTTTGTCACGATTGTCGGGCACCAGATCTCTTTTGTCCACTGCCGACTCTCGACCCTCGACTCTGGACTCTCGACTTCCGTCACTTTTTTCCCGAGTCCACGTACTCCGTGTCGATGACCTCGTCCTCTTTCTCCGATGCGGCGGAGCCCGAGGAGGTATCCGGGGACGGGGTCCCGGCGGCGCCCGAGGCGGTCTGCGCGGCGCTGCGGTAGATCACCTCCGCCAGCTTGTGGGAAGCCTGTTGCAGGCGCTCGGCGGCCCCGTTCAGGTTCTCCGTGCCTCCGGTCTCCAGGGCCTTGCGGGCATCGGCGAGGGCCGACTCCAGGGTCGCGGTGTCGCCAGCGTCGAGCTTCGACTTGTTCTCGGAGAATGTCTTCTCCGTTGCGTAGATCAGGCTGTCCAGCCGGTTCTTGGCCTCAATCTCCTCCCGCCTCTTGTGGTCCTCGTCCGCGTGAGACTGTGCCTCCCCCACCATCCGGTCGATTTCGTCCCTGGCCAAACCGGAAGAGGCCGTAATCGTGATCTTCTGCTCTTTCGCCGTGCCCAGATCCTTGGCCGAAACGTTCAGGATGCCGTTGGCGTCGATGTCGAACGTCACGTCGATCTGTGGCACGCCGCGGGGCGCGGCCGGAATCCCGACGAGGTGGAAGACGCCGATCGTCTTGTTGTCGCGCGCCATATCCCGCTCTCCCTGAAGCACTCGGATTTCAACCGATGTCTGGCTGTCGGAGGCGGTCGAGAAGACCTCGCTCTTCTTGGTGGGAATGGTCGTGTTGCGTTCGATCAACCTTGTGGTCACGCCGCCCAGCGTCTCGATGCCGAGCGAGAGGGGGGTGACGTCGAGCAGGAGCAGGTCCTTGACGTCTCCGGCCAGAACGCCTCCCTGAATCGCCGCGCCCACGGCCACGACCTCATCGGGGTTGACCCCCTGGTGGGGCTCCTTGCCGAAGAGCACCTGGACGAGCGCCTGGATCCGCGGCATTCTTGTCTGGCCGCCCACCAGGACCACTTCGTCAATGTCCTTGGCCTCCAGGCCGGCGTCCTTCAGGGCCTGCTTGCAGGGTCCCTCCGAACGAAGGACGATGTCTTCGACCAGCTGCTCGAGCTTCGACCGCGTGAGCTTCAACTGCAGGTGCTTCGGGCCCGAGGCGTCCGCCGTAATGAACGGGAGGTTGATCTCCGTCTCGACAACGTTCGAGAGCTCGATCTTCGCCTTCTCCGCGGCTTCCTTGAGCCGCTGCATCGCCATGGGATCCTTCGAGAGGTCCACGCCCTGGTCCTTCTTGAACTCGGCCAGGATCCAGTCGATGATCCGCTGGTCGATGTTGTCGCCCCCCAGATGCGTGTCGCCGTTGGTCGATTTGACCTCGACGACACCTTCGCCGACCTCGAGAATCGAGATGTCGAAGGTTCCGCCGCCGAAGTCGTAGACGGCAATCGTCTCGTCCTTCTTCTTGTCGAGGCCATAGGCCAGCGCCGCGGCGGTGGGCTCATTGACCAGACGCTCGACGGTTAAGCCCGCGATCTGGCCCGCGTCCTTGGTGGCCTGACGCTGTGAATCATTGAAGTAGGCGGGGACCGTGATGACGGCGCGGCTGACCTTCTCCCCAAGATAGGCCTCGGCCGCTTCCTTCAGCTTTGTCAGGATCATCGCGGAGATCTCCGGCGGTGAATAGTCCTTGCCGCCTGCCCGAACCCGCGCGTCGCCGTTGGAAGCCTGCACGACGGCGAAGGGAACCATCGTCATCTCCTCCGTGACCTCGGAGGACTTTCGTCCCATGAAGCGCTTGATGGAAAAGATGGTGTTGGCGGGGTTGGTGATCGCCTGCCGCTTGGCCACCTGCCCCACGAGCCGCTCGCCTGTTTTCGAAAATGCGACGACCGAGGGCGTTGTGCGGTTGCCCTCGGCGTTGGGAATGACGACCGGGTCGCCTCCCTCCATGACCGCCACGCACGAGTTTGTCGTGCCCAGGTCGATTCCTATGATTCTGCTCATTTCTCGACTCCTCCCAGACTCTATGAGTCGGGGAATCCTAAAGGTTTAGTCGGATAATGTCAAATCCAAAATGCCTGTACCTAAGCCATTCATGCTCAGATCTTTATCTACTCTATGACCTTTACGCCGGGTTTCTGTTCCTCCTGTCGGGTGCTCGACGGAGCCGGGT